>NZ_JBSGSG010000021.1:0-116932 GCF_053606765.1 Streptomyces sp. NPDC055189 | reverse complement strand
CGCGAGCACCACGGCCGCCCTTGCACTCGGTCAGATCACGCGGCCGCGGTGGAGCCGCCCGCCCCCGCCTCATGGTGGATGGGCATCGCGGCGCCGGTCAGCGGCACCCCCGTACCGCCCCGCCGCGACGCGACGATCTCCGCCGCTATGGACAGGGCGGTCTCCTCGGGAGTACGGGCCCCGAGGTCGAGCCCTATCGGGGAGTGCAGAAGCGCCAACTCCTCCTCGCTGATGCCGACTTCGCGCAGCCGGCGGTTGCGGTCCTCGTGGGTGCGGCGCGATCCCATCGCGCCGACGAACGCGACCGGCAGGCGCAGGGCCACCTCCAGCAACGGGATGTCGAACTTGGCGTCATGGGTCAGTACGCACAACACCGTGCGCCCGTCGGTGGCGGTGTCCCGCAGATAGCGGTGCGGCCAGTCGACCACAATGTCATCGGCCCCCGGGAAGCGGGCCCGCGTGGCGAAGACCGGGCGCGCATCGCACACCGTCACGTGGTAGCCGAGGAACTTGCCCGTGCGCACCAGGGCCGCCGCGAAGTCGATCGCACCGAACACGATCATGCGGGGCGGGGGCACGCTCGACTCCACGAACAGCGTCAGCGGCTCCCCGCAGCGCGATCCGCTCTCCGAGACGGTGAACTCGCCGGTGCGGCCCACGTCCAGCATCGCGCGGGTCTCGCCCACCACCGTCCGGTCGAGGTCCGGATGTCCGTCCAGACTTCCCTCGTACGAGCCGTCGGAGTGGACGAGCACGACCCTGCCGAGGAGTTCGGCCGGGCCGGTGGCCACGCGGGCGATCGCCGCCGCCCGGCCGCCCGCGGCGGCCGCGAGGGCCGCCGCGAAGACCGGCCTGCCGGGCGCGTCCGTGCCCAGCGGGGTGACCAGGACCTCGAGCTCGCCGCCGCAGGTCAGTCCGACCGCGAAGGCGTCCTCGTCGCTGTAGCCGAAGCGCTCGCGCACCACCCGGCCGTCCTGGAGCGCCTGCATGCACAGGTCGTACACCGCCCCTTCGACGCAGCCGCCGGAGACCGAGCCGATGGCCGTGCCCTCGCTGTCGACGGCCAGGGCGGCGCCGGGATCGCGCGGGGCGCTGCCGCCCACCGTCACGACGGTGGCGACGGCGAAGGCCCGGTCCTCCTCGACCCAGCGGTGCAGCGCCTCGGCGATGTCAAGCATCCAGGGCTCCTCCCGCGTTCAGGATCCGGTCGGGCCGGATCGGCAGGCTGCGGTGGCGTACCCCGGTGGCGTGCCAGACCGCGTTGGCGATCGCCGCGGCGGCGCCCACGATGCCGATCTCGCCGATGCCCTTGATGTTCACCGGGTCGTCCGCGTCGGTGTCCTCCACCCAGTCCGCCTCGATGAGGGGCACGTCGGCGTTGGCGGCGAAGTGGTAGCCAGCGAAGTCGGCGCCGACGTGGCCGCCGGTCGCCTGGTCCCGGTGGGCCTCCTCGTGCAGGGCCATGGACAGGCCCCAGGTCATGCCGCCGACGAACTGGCTGCGCGCGGTCAGCGGGTTGACGATCTTGCCGGCGGCGAAGATGCCGAGCATGCGCCGCACCCGCACCTCGCCGGTGGTCACGTCGACGGCGACCTCGGCGAACTGCGCCCCGAAGGAGTGCCGTTCCTTCTGTGCCAGGGCGCCCACGGCCGCACTGGTGTCGGAGCGCACGGTGATCCCCTGCGGCGGGATGTCGCCGCCCAGGGCCAGTTGCTCGCGCAGTTCGGCCACCGCGACGCGGACCGCCCAGCCCCAGGAGCGGGTGCCCATCGAGCCGCCGGAGATCGCCGCCGGGCCGAAATCGCTGTCGCCGATGCGCACCTGGATGCGCTCCCGGGGCACCTCGAGGGCTTCCGCGGCGATCAGGGTCAGCGCGGTGCGCGCACCCGTACCGACGTCCGCGGCGTTGATCCGCACGGTGAAGGTCCCGTCGGCCTCCGCGGTGGCGGCCGCCGTGGACGGCGCGACGATCACCGGGAAGGTGGCGGACGCCGTGCCCGTGCCCAGCAGCCAGCGCCCGTCGCGCCGCAGGCCCGGACGCGGGTCGCGGTCCGCCCAGCCGAAGCGGCGGGCGCCCTCCTTATAGGCGGCAAGGAGATTGCGGCTGGCGAAGGGCAGCCCGGAGACCGGGCCCACGTCCGGTTCGTTGCGCGCGCGCAGCGCGATCGGGTCCACGCCGCACTGCTCGGCGAGTTCGTCGAGCGCGGACTCCAGGGCGAAGGAGCCCGGAGCCTCGCCGGGCGCGCGCATGTAGGTCGGCGTCGGCACGTCGAGGCGCACCACGCGGTTGACGCTGCGATGGGCGTCGGAGGCGTACATCGGACGCCCGAACCCGGCGCTGGTCTCGACGAACTCATGGACCGTCGAGGTGAGGCTGTAGCCCTGGTGGTCGACGGCGCGCAGCCGCCCGTCGGCGTCCGCGCCCAGGCGCACGCGCTGCGCGGTGGGGCTGCGGTAGCCGGTGAGCGAGAACAGCTGGCGCCGGGTGATGACGACCCGGACCGGGCGGTCGAGCTGGGTCGCCGCCATCACGGCGAGGATCTGGTGCACGCGCAGGCCCTTGGAGCCGAAGGCGCCGCCGACGTGCTCGGAGCGCACCCGTACCGAGTCCGGGTCGAGCGAGAACAGCTTCGCCAGTTCGTCGGCGACCCACCCGGTGCCCTGGTTGGAGTCGACGACTTCAAGGCGTCCGTTGTCCCAGCGCGCCATCGCCGCGTGCGGTTCCATCGAGCCGTGGTGCTCTTCGGGGGTGGTGTACTCGTGGTCCACCACATGGGCGGAGGCGGCGAGTTCGGCCTCCAGGTCGCCCTTCTCCATCAGCATGCCGTCGCCCTCGGGCAGGTACGTGCCGGGGTGCGCGGAGCTGAAGGCGACGTCGTGCGTCTCCTCCTCGTAGCGCACCACCAGGGCCTCGGCGGCCTCGCGTGCCTGCTCGGAGGACTCGGCGACGACCAGGGCCACCGGCCAGCCGACGAAGGGGATCCGGTCGTGCTGGAAGACCTCGACGATCGGGTCGGGCTTGCCCAGCACGCCGACGTAGTCGCTGTCGACGCGCGGCGCGTTGCCGTGGTGCAGGACGGCCAGGACGCCGGGCATCGTGCGGACGGGGTCGGACTCGACGGAGCGGATCTTGCCGCGGGCGATGGTGGACAGGACCAGCCAGCCGTGCGCGAGTTCGGTGTAGGGGATCTCTCCCGCGTACCGGGCCGCGCCGGTGACCTTGTCCCGGCCCTCCACGCGGGTGTACGAGATGCCGGCGGCGCCCGTCGCCGCGGGGGACGTGGTCGTCGTGGTCCGCGCCGTCATCGGCCGGCCTCCTCGGTGAGCTCGGTCAGCAGGGCGACGACGAGGTTGCGCATCAGCGTCACCTTGTAGCCGTTGTCGGGCAGCGCCTTGGCGGCGGCCAGTTCGGCGTCCGCGGCGGCGGCGAAGGCTTCGGCGGTCGCGGGGCCGCCGGTCAGGGCCTGCTCGGCGGCACGGGCACGCCAGGGCCTTGAGGCCACCGCGCCGAAGGCCAGGCGCACTTCGCGTACGGTGCCGTCCTTGACGTCGAGCGCGGCGGCGATCGAGCCGATCGCGAAGGCGTACGAGGCGCGCTCGCGCACCTTGCGGTAGCGGGAGTGGGCGGCGACCGGGGCGGGCGGCAGGGTGATGCCGGTGATCAGCGCGCCGGAGGGCAGCGCGGTCTCCAGGTGCGGGGTGCTGCCCACGGCCAGGTAGAAGTCCGCGAGCGGCAGTTCGCCGGTGCCCTCGGCCGTCTCGTAGGAGATGACGGCGTCGAAGGCGGCGAGGGCCACGCCCATGTCGGAGGGGTGCACGGCCACGCAGTGCTCGGTGGCGCCGAGGATGGCGTGGTTGTGGTGCTCTCCCCCGACGGCGGGGCAACCGCTGCCGGGGTCGCGTTTGTTGCAGGGTTTGGACAGGTCGGCGAAGTAGCCGCAGCGGGTGCGCTGGAGCAGGTTTCCGCCGACGGTGGCCATGTTGCGCAGCTGGCCCGATGCCCCGGCCAGGACGGCTTCGGCCAAGGCGGGGTAGCGGCGGCGCACTTCGGGATGGACCGCCAGGTCGCTGTTGGTGACGGTCGCGCCGATCCGCAGCCCGCCGTCGTCCGTGACCTCGATGCGGTCCAGGGGCAGCTCGCGTACGTCGATGAGCAGTCCGGGCCGCTCCACGCCGGTCTTCATCAGGTCGACGAGGTTCGTGCCGCCGCCCAGGACGCGTGCGTCGGGGTCGGCGCCGAGCAGCGCGACCGTGCCGGGGACGTCGATGGCCCGCTCGTATCCGAATTCCCTCATGCCGCGGCCTCCGTACCCTCGGTCTTGGCGGCTGCCGCCTGCGCGACCGCCTGGACGATCGACACATACGCGCCGCAGCGGCACAGGTTGCCGCTCATGCGTTCGCGGATCTCGTCGGCGCTCAGCTCCGGGACGCCCGCCTCGGGCCGCACGTCGGTGGTGGCGGCGCTGGGCCAGCCCGCCGCGTGCTCCTCGATGACCGCGATGGCCGAACAGACCTGTCCCGGCGTGCAGTAGCCGCACTGATATCCGTCGAGGTCGAGGAACGCCTGCTGCACCGGGTGCAGTTGGTCTCCCTGCGCCACGCCCTCGATGGTGGTGATCTCCCGCCCCTCGGAGGCGACGGCCAGTTGCAGGCAGGAGACGGCGCGGCGGCCGTCGATCAGCACCGTGCAGGCGCCGCACTGCCCTTGGTCACAGCCCTTCTTGGTGCCAGTCAGATCGAGGCGCTCGCGCAGGGCGTCGAGCAGGGTGGTGCGGTGGTCGACGGGCAGCGTGTGCTTTTCGCCGTTGATGTTCAGGGTGATGGCGCTGGACGTCGATAGGGCCACGATCAGCCTTCTTTCGCTTCTGTCAGCTTTTGTCACGTGTGCGGGGGGAGCTTCGTGGGGTGTCCCCGGCGCAGAGTCCGGGGCGGGGGTGGCGCTGTGCGTGAGGGGGGTCGGCTCAGGGCACCTGTGGCGTGTGCGGCGGGGGCGGGCGGTGCACGGCGATCGCGACCGACCATCCCCACCGGCCGCGTCTGCCGGTATGGTGACCCTAAGCGGACAGCTGTCCGTTAGCCTCAAAACTTAACGGACAGTTGTCCGCTTAGCAAGAGCGCCCCGCGATTCCCGGAAGGAGGACGGGTGCACCAGAAGAAGGACGCACAGCTGCGCTCGGACGCGCAGCGCAATCGCGAGCGCATCCTGGAAGTCGCACTGGCCGAGCTGACCCATTCGGCGGACGCCCCGCTGAGCGCGATCGCCAAGAAGGCGTGCGTCGGGCAGGGCACGTTCTACCGCAACTTCCCCAACCGCGAGGCACTCGTCCTCGAGGTCTACCGCTACGAAGTGCAGCAGGTCGCCGACACCGCCTGCCAGCTGCTGCAGACCCGCCCGCCCGACCAGGCCCTGCGCGAATGGATGGACCGCCTCGCGCAGTACGCCATGGCCAAGGCCGGTCTGGCCGACGCGATGCGCAAGGCCACCAGCACGCAGGGCACGCTGGCCGGAGTCGGGCACGGCCCGGTGACCTCGGCCGTCACCCTCCTGCTGAAGGCGAACGAAGAGGCCGGCACCATCCGCCCCGGCCTCACCCCCGACGACTTCCTGCTCGCCATCGCGGGCCTCTGGCAGATCGACCCGCACGGCGACTGGCAGACGCGCGCCGGGCGCCTCCTGGATCTGGTCATGGACGGACTGCGCGCGGGAGCGCCCCGCTGACGCGTGCCCCGGGGGCCGTATCACGCTGTGAACCCTCGGCCCCCGGTTGCACCCGCCATGACAGAATCTCGCCTTGAACAGCGGCGATGAGGGTGTGAGCGCAGTGACACGGCGGACCAGGTCCGGCACATGGGACCGTTTCTTGGCATCGGACCCCGGGCTCCTGCGACTGATGGCGGGGCTGCGGACGGTCGGCGCGATCGCACTGACGCTCGTCGTCCTCGCATTGCTCGGCACCGATGTCACCCACATGGTCGCGGGCGCGATGACCGCGATGGTCTCCACCTTCGCCATCAAGGAGAAGGAGGTGCGCGGCCAGGCGATCACGGTCGCGCTCGGGCTGCCCGTCGCGATGGCGGCGATCTCCCTGGGGGCGCTGCTGAGCGATCAGGTCATCGCGGGCGACATCTTCTTCATCGCGCTGATCTTCGGCGCCGTCTACAGCCGCCGGTTCGGCGACCGGGGCACGGCCCTCGGCCTGATCGGCTTTCAGGTCTACTTCGTCTCGCTGTTCGTGGGCGCCACCACGTCCGCGCTGCCCAGCCTGTATCTGGCCCTGGCCGTCGCCTTCGCGTGCAGCGCCGTCGTACGGTTCGCCGTCGTACCCGAGACACCCGGGCGGGACCTGGCACGGCTGCGCGTCGCCTTCCGGGCCCGGCTCGCGCAGCTGGTGGCCACCCAGACAGAGCTCCTGGATGCCACGCCCGAGCAGTTGGAGAAGGTCCTGGGCGAACTGCGGCGGGGCACCGCACGGCTCCACGAGACCGCCCTGATGATCCAGGGCCGCCTGGAGGAAGGCACCCCCGACGCGGCCACCGCGACCCTCGTCCAACGCCGCGTGGCGGACGCCGAGATCGCCGCCGAACGTCTCGGCGTACTCCTTCTGAACGCGCGCAGCGCCGAACGCGCGGACACCCTCACCCTGCATCTGCCGCACGCCCCCGTACCGGCCACCGGAACCCGCATCCGCGCCGAGGACGACGCGACCGTCACCCTGCGCCGCGACCTGAACGCACTGCACCTGCTCGTGGGCCGCCCCGTCGCCGACGACCGGGGCACCGCCCTGGCCCACGTGCGCAACCGGCTGCTCGGCTACCGCGACGAGGAGAATCTGCCGCGCGCCTCGATGGCCGTCCAGGACGTCTTCCGCGGCATCGGTGAGGCCGCCCGCGCCGTGCTCGGCCTGCGGCTCGCCCTCGACGGGCCCCAGGACGAGTCCGACGACTCACCGGCGACGACCCGCTCCCGCGAGGAGTTCGACGCCGAGGACATCGCGATCGTCGGCGCCGAGGAGGCCGCCGAAACCGACGAGGACGACCGCACCGGGCTGCGGCGCCCCACCACCAGGGCCGCCTTCCAGGTCGCGGTGGGCTCGACCCTGGCCATCATCGGCGGCGAGTTCCTCTCCACCCAGCGCTGGTACTGGGCGGTGCTCACCTGCTGGGTCGTCTTCCTCAACACCGCCTCCACCGGCGAGATCCTGGTCAAGGGATACAGACGGCTCCTGGGCACGGTGCTCGGAGTGGTCGCGGGGGTGGCCCTCGCGGGTCTGGTCGGCAATCACACCTGGGTGGCGTTCGCCCTGGTCCTGCTCTTCATCTTCGCGATGTTCTTCACCGCTCCCCTGTCCTACGCGCTCATGTCCTTCTTCGTCACGGCGATGCTGGGCCTGCTCTACACGCTCCTGAACACCTACAGCCTCGCCGTGCTGTGGCTGCGCATCGAGGAGACCGCGCTGGGGGCCGCCTGCGGCATCATCGCGGCGGTCCTCGTGCTGCCGGTGCACACCGACCACCGCACCGACGAACTCCTCAACACCGTCCTGACCCGGCTCTCCGACGTCATCTCCGCGTCGGTCGAGCAGCTCAGCGGCGGCCCGGCGGCCGATCTCCTGGACAAGGCCCGGGACCTGGACACCGCGCTGGACGATCTGCGCGCCTCCATCCAGCCGCTGACCCACCCCATCACCCCGCTGCGCGGCCGCCGCCGCACCGCCCGCTACCTGGTCGCGCTCCTGGAGACCTGCGCCTACCACGCCCGTTCCCTGGCGGCGACGGCCGAACTCGTGCCCTTCAGCAAGAACGTCGCCGCCGATCCCCGTCTGGAGCGGGCCGGCCGGCGCATCGCCCGCAACATCGAGGTCATCTCCGAATACGTGGACGACGACAAGGCCACCGGTGAGGTCGAGTCGGGTGCCAGCATCGCCTCGATGCTGGAGGCCGAGGGCAACGGCGCCCCGCGCACGGGCACGGTCACCTACCGCGTCCTGCGCCATCTGCAGCGCCTCGACGAGGGCGTGGTGGGCCTGGCCCGCCCGCTCGGCGTGCCGGTCGCGGGCCGGGGCCGGGCGGCGAGCAGGGCCCCGCAGATCTGAGCCCCCTGCCGATGGCGGACCCGCCGCCGTAGGTGCGGGTCACCGCGCGACGGCGCTCCTGGGGGCCTGCGCCGCGGCGAGCCGCAGGTGCCTGCCGCGCACCGCGGTGCGGTGTCCGGAGAGCGCGGGGTGGGTCAGGGTCAGGAACCAGGCGTCCAGCGGGGTGTACAGGCCGCAGGCCGCGGCGGCGTGACGGCACGCGCGCAGCCCGTCGACGCTGACGATCCAGCGGGGCCGGGCCACGACGGTGACGGAGCGCACCCAGCGGTGGGCATCGCTCAGGTCGTCGGTCTGCATGGCGACCAGCCTGCGCGGCGAGATGACGACCGAGAGGGCGCGGGCGATGTCGCTGTCGTCGGACAGCAGCGCCACCGGCTCGCCGTCGAGATGTATCAGGTCGACCAGTTCGATGTACGGACGGCCGCGGTGGACCACCGAGAGACGTGCGGCCGGGGTACAGGCCAACAGCTCCCGGCACTCTTGTTCGGTCAGCGCACTGCGTTCGCGTTGGTCCATGTCCCGGCTCCCCCGGCGGGATGCCCGCCAGGCGGGCACGCTTCACATCAGAGGCGTGATCTACCGCCGGGGTCCGGGGCGGTCCCCCGCGGGGCGGGGCGTCAACTCCGCGCTGCAGAGGGCTCTTTGACTTTCGTACGGCTGGGGCGCGGGCGCAATACGCCGGGTGGCGGCTCTGAACGGAGGCTGAATGTCGACACTGAAGCTCACCCCCAGGGGGTGAGCGCGGCGCCTCAGACCAGCAGTTGTGTGCGCAGGCGTGCGGTCAGGGAATCATCGACACCCAGTTGCTCGACCGTGTAGTCCCGCACCGAGCCGTAGGTGGCGGTCAGGTCGGACAGGAACAGGCGCATGATCTCTTCGGGCGCACGCCCGTAGCCGGGCCACTTCAGGTTCCGGTTCGGGTGAGTCGCCTTCCAGTCGGCGATCAGCCGGTCGGTGGCCAGTTCGGTCAGCGCGAAGTCCGCGGCGATGTCGTCGTCGGGCACGCCGAGGAGCGAGAGGACGAGTGCGGCGAGCAGCCCGGTGCGGTCCTTGCCCGAGGCGCAGTGGAAGACCTGCGGGGCGCTGCCGGACGCGATGGTCTCGAGTGCCTGGTGGAGTTCCCCGGCGCCGTCGACGGCGACCTCCGCGTACCGGTCGGCGAGATGGCGCCAGGGGTCCAGACCGGGGTCGATCTCCGCCTGGTCGTAAGGGCGGTGCTCCACGCTGAGGTTGAGGTAGGCGAGCCCTTCCGCTTCGGGCAGCCGTCCCTTGGCTTCGATCTCCCAGGGATAGCGCAGATCGATCACCGTGCGCACTCCCAGCGTGAGGAAACGCTCCCAGTCGGCGCCCTGCAGCTTGGCGAGCGAGTCGGAACGGTACAGGCGTCCCCAGCGCACCGTGCGGCCGTCGGAGGTCCGATAGCCGCCCAGGTCACGGAAGTTGTGCAGGCGCTCGAAGTCTATGTGTCGTCTCACCTGCCGGATCCTATGTGGCGGAGCTCCAGCGGAACCGGCGCCGGCAGGGGCTCGGGCGGGGCGGTGCGGTCGGCGCGGAAGGAATCGATGAGGTAGGCGACGAAGCGCCGGGAGGCGGCCTCCGCCGCATCGGCGGAACCCACGGTGATGCCGCAGTTGGCCATGAGGAGGAGCGCGAGGTCCGCCGGCTCGAAGTCGGCGCGCAGCCGGCCGGCGTCCTTGGCGCGCCGCACCAGCTGTGCGAAGCCCCTCTCGGCGCGGGCGCGTTCTTGTTCGTGGTCGATCGCGTCCGGGAACGCCGTCACGAACGCCGCGGTGAATCCCCGGTCGGCCACGTGCATGGCGCACACCTTCTCGATGACCGTGCGGAATCCGTGCCAGGGGTCGGGGTCCGCGAGGGCGTCGTCCACGACTGCCACGCAGGCCGCGAACTGGTCCGCGAAGACTTCCGTGACCAGGGAGTCCCGGGTGGGAAAGCGGCGGTAGAGCGTGGCCACGCCGACGCCGGCCCGGCGGGCGATGGCGGCGATCGGCACATCGAGGCCGCGCGTGGCGAACAGTTCGCGGGCGGCCTCCACGACGAGGCGGCGGTTGTGGAGTGCGTCCGAGCGCAGCCCGGCGCCTGCGGGCGGCGCGAGGTCGGTCGTCGGCCGCATCCGAGAGGAATCAGCAGGCATGTTTCTCACATTAGCTCAAGTGGACGATCCTCTCCGTTTAGCGCGTTAGCGTCGCTGACAGTGACATCCGACGGGCACAGACAGGGATACGGAAACGATGAGTGACATGCGTGCGGCGCTGTACGACAGCTACGGCTCTCCGGAGGTCCTGTACGAAGGCACGGTCCCCAAGCCGGTCGTGACTCCGGGCGAAGTGCTGGTGCGCGTCCACGGCGCCAGCGTGAACGGCGGCGAACTGATGGGCCGAGCGGGGAAGGTACGGCTGGTGACCGAGCTGACCGGGCGGGGCTTCCCCAAGCGCACGGGGATCGACTTCAGCGGCGAGGTGGCGGCCCTGGGTTCCGCGGTGCCCGGCCTCAGGGAGGGCGACCGGGTGTGGGGAGCCCTGGCACGGTCCCGGGGCTTCGGCAGCGCCGCGGAGTTCGTGACCGTACGCCCCCGGCAGCTGGCCCTGGCACCGGCCGGTCTCGATCTGGTCCGGGCCGCGGCCCTGCCGGGCGTCGGCACGACAGTGATCACGGCGCTGCGGGACAAGGCGCGTCTCGCGGCGGGCGAGCGGCTCCTCGTGCGGGGCGCGAGCGGCGGTGTCGGGAGTGCGGCCGTCCAGCTCGGGCGGGCGTACGGGGCACATGTCACGGCGCTCGCGGGGGCAAGGAACCTCGACTTCGTGCGGGACCTCGGGGCCGATGAGGCCTTCGACTACGCGACCACCGGCGCGGCCGGTCTGGGGCCCTTCGATGTCGTACTGGACGCGGTCGGCTCGGAGTTGGGCACGTACCGGCGGCTGCTTGCGCCGGGAGGCCGCATGGTGTCGGTCACGTTCGACTCCCGGCGTATGGCCGCGTCGCTCGCCTACATCGCAGGCTCCACGGTGTTCGGGCCGCGGCGGGTGCGGTTCTTCAGCGGCAACCCCGGTCATCCGCTCTTCGCGGAGCTGACCCGGTTGACGGAGAGCGGTGCGATCCGCCCCGTCGTCGACACGGTGTATCCGCTGGCCGACATCGCCGCCGCACACCGCGCGCTGGAGGCGGGCGGAGTGCGCGGGAAATTCGTGGTCGACGTCAGGGCCGCGCAGGCGGCGGACCCGGGGTGAGGATGCCGGGCGCGGGCAGGCACTCCCGCAGGAACATCGCCGCCTCCCGCAGCGGTCGCGGGGTGCCGGGCCTCCCCAGCAGCCCGGACGCCGTCCGTTCCAGTACCTCGGTCGTCCGCGCCGACCCGGTGCGGGCGACGCGGGGAGCGAGCTCGGCGATGAGATCCTCCGCCTCTCTCCAGGCTCCGGCGCGCGCCAGAACCGACAGGAGCTTCGCGGTGAACAGGTTGCGGTAGGAGGGGCCGGGTACCGCGGTCGCCTCGTGCAGAACCTCGGACAGAAGGGGGATGGCCTTGTCCCACTGGTGCAGTCGCGCATGGACCCAGCCCTGATGGCCGAGCAGCTCGGTCCGGTCGATCCACCAGGCCCACGTCGGGTCGCGGCGCGAGACACCGTCCAGGAACAGGCTCCGGGCGCGGGACATCAGGTCCAGGGCGTCCCGGTGCCCGCCCAGCATGGCGACGGCATGCGCCCGGCGGATCATGACGAGGCTGCCGACCCTGGCGGGCAGAGCGCGCGTCCCGCGCACGCGTGCCGCTGCCTGCAGGGCGGTGCGCGGCGCTCCCGTATGGGCCTGGAGCATGCTGTCGTTCAGCAGGACGAAGCGTGCCGTCCAGCGGTCACCGCAGAGCTCCGCCAGGGCCAGCGCGCGGGCGTTCATCCGGTGGGCCTGGCGGTAGAAGCCCGCGTCGAAGAGGATCCACCCGATGACCTCGCCCAGTTCGGCGAGCGCCGACAGCCGGTCGCTGTCCCGGCCGCGGAGGGTGCCGGGCGCCGCGGCCAGCTCCGGGACGCGCCGCACGGCCTCGCGCACGGCGGGCAGCGCGCGGCTCGCGCCGGAGGCCGCGTCGAGGGCCACGAGGTGCCGGACCGTGCGGGAGAGCACGGGGACGGACGCGGGGGCGGGCAAGGGGTCGGGCAAGGGGATCACCCTGCCATGATCCGGCATTCTCGCCGTCAGCGGGCGTGGTCGCCGCCCGGGCACTCCAGGCGGTAGCCGAGCCCGCGGACGGTGTCGATGGTGCAGCAACTGCCGGGCACCGAAGCGAGCTTCGCGCGCAGGCGCTTGATGTGGACGGTGAGCGTGTTGGTGTCGGTGAGTTCACCGCCCCACAGATCGCGCAGGATCTGCTGGCGGCGCACGACCTGACCGGCGTGCTGCATCAGATAGTCCAGGACTTGGAACTCCCGGAGTGGCAGGTGCAGTTGCCGTCCGCGTACGCGGACGTGCATGCCGGCCCCGTCGAGTTCGATGTCACCCACCACGAGCCGCTCGCCCGGCCCCCGCCCGGCGGCGGACACCCGCCACAGCAGCGGCAGGATCTCGGCGAGGCGGTAGGGGCGCGCGACGGCGGCGACCGCTCCGGCGTTCAGGGCGGCCACCGCCTCCTCGGCGACCTGCCCGCCGACTCCGACCACCACCGTCAAAGGGCAGAAGCGGCTGAGGAGTTCGGTGACCGCCGCCGCGTCGACGACGGGCAGCGGGGCGCCCAGGAGCACCAGGGAGGGGCGCTCCAGGCCGGCCCGCAGCAGGACTTCGGCACCGTCGCGGCACTCGGTGACCTTGATGCCTTCGGCGGCGAGTCCTGCGATCACCTCGGCGGCGACCGCCTCGTCGCCCTCGGCCAGCAACAGCGCGGGTGCGGCGGGCAGACGGCTCGGCGGCCGTCGCACTCCGGGCTGCGGCATCGGGCCACCCCCTTATCCGAAGCGGCCGGTGATGTAGTCCTCGGTGCGCGGGTCGGCCGGGTTCTCGAAGATCTTCTCGGTGGTGTCGTACTCGACCAGGCGCCCGTGCCGGACGCCCTTGGTGTCCACGTCCGCGGTGAAGAAGGCGGTGTAGTCGGAGATCCGCGCCGCCTGCTGCATGTTGTGCGTGACGATGACGATGGTGAACTCCGACGCAAGCTCCGCCATCAGGTCCTCGATGCGCGCGGTGGCGATCGGGTCGAGGGCGGAGCAGGGTTCGTCCATCAGGATCACCTCGGGCCGGACGGCGATGGCCCGCGCGATGCACAGCCGCTGCTGCTGTCCGCCGGAGAGGGCCAGGGCGCTGGCCTTGAGCTTGTCCTTGACCTCGTCCCAGAGCGCGGCGCCGGTCAGTGCCTCCTCCACGAGGTCGTCGAGGTTGCCCTTCATGCCGTTCACGCGCGGCCCGTAGGCGATGTTGTCGTAGATCGACTTGGGGAACGGGTTGGGCTTCTGGAAGACCATGCCGATGCGGCGGCGGACCTCGATGGGGTCGACTTCCGCGTCGTAGAGGTTCTCTCCGTAGTAGACGACCTTGCCGGTCACGCGGGCACCGGGTATGAGGTCGTTCATCCGGTTCAGGCAGCGGATGACGGTCGACTTGCCGCAGCCGGAAGGGCCGATCATCGCGGTGATCTGGCGGCGGCCGATGGTCAGTGTCACGTCGCGGACCGCCTGGTGCTCGGCGTACCAGACATCCAGGTCGGAGATGTGGAAGACCGGATCGTCCAGGGAGGGCGTGGGCCTGCCGCGGCGGCGGTCGCCGATGGCGAGGGTCAGGGAGCGGCCCTCGGACGCATCCTGCTTGGCGAGGTCGGGCACCGGTTCTTGCGGGTGCGTGGCGGGGGCGGGGGCGGATTCATGGTTCATCAGGGTCACCAGCGCTTGCTGAAGCGGTTGCGCAGCCAGATCGCGGCCGCGTTCATGACGAGGAGGATGGCGAGCAGGATGATGATCGCGGCGGCGGCCAGGTGGTGGAACTCCTCGCGGGACTGGCTGATCCAGCCGAAGATCTGGATGGGCAGGACGGTGTACGCGCTCTCCAGGCCCTCCGGGTTGAACGCCACGTACGTCACCGCACCGAGCAGCAGCAGCGGCGCGGCCTCTCCGATGGCGCGGGACAGGGCCAGGATCGACCCGGTCGCGATGCCGGGCACCGCAGCGGGCAGCACCTGGCGGCGGATGGTCTGCCACTGGGTCGCGCCCAGGGCGAGCGACGCCTGCCGGATCGACTGGGGCACGGCCCGGATCGCTTCCCGGGAGGCGATGATGACGACCGGCAGGACGAGCAGGGACAGGGTGAGTGCCGCCGTCAGTACCGTGGTGCCGAGGGCGAGTTGGCGGGCGAGCAGGCCAAGGCCCAGGATGCCGTAGATGATCGAGGGCACGGCGGCCAGGTTCTGGATGTTCAGCTCGATGAGCCGGTTGTACCAGCGGCTGGGATCGGCGTACTCCTCCAGGTAGATGGCGGCCATGACGCCGGTCGGCAGGCAGAACAGCGCGGTGAAGGCGACCACCCAGATCGTGCCGAAGATCGCGGACTGGGCGCCCGCGCGCTCGGGGCGGCGGATGGAGGGGAAGTTGGTCCACAGCCGGGAGTCCAGGCGCGGCCAGGCCTCGACCAGGACATAGGTGAGCAGCACGCCCAGGAAGATGACCCCCACGGCCAGGCAGCACAGCAGCAGCGCGCGGAAGGCGGCTTCGCCGGGCCGGAAGCGCGGTCCCGCCAGCTTGCGGGGCTCGGCGTGCGCCGGCGGCTCGGTGACGCGGATGCCGGTCATTCGTACACCTCCCGGTACTTGCGCACCAGGCGGATGCTGATCATGTTCATCACGAAGGTGATGACGAACAGCAGGGCGCCGACGGCGAAGATGGTCTTGTACTCGAAGGACTGGACCGGGATGTCGCCGGAGCCGGCCTGGGCGATGAACCCGGTCATGGTCTGCATCGCGTCCAGCGGGTTGAAGCTGAGCGTGGCCCGGTTCCCGGACGCGATCGCGACGATCATCGTCTCGCCGATCGCGCGGGAGATGCCCAGGACGCACGCGGCGACGATGCCCGACAGGGCCGCGGGCACCACCACGCGTACGGACACGATGCGTTTGCCCGAGCCGAGCGCGTAGGCGCCGTCGCGCAGGGCGTCGGGCACGGCGGCCATGGCGTCCTCCGAGAGCGAGGCGATGGTCGGGATGATCATGACACCCATGACGAGCCCGGCGGACAGGGCGTTGTTGAAGTCGGGCCCCTCGCCGAACGGCCAGTGGTCCTGGAGCAGCGGCGTGACGAAGCTCAGGGCGAAGAAGCCGTAGACGACGGTCGGCACACCGGCCAGGACCTCCAGGGCGGGCTTGAGCACCTTGCGCACCCGGCTGCTCGCGTACTCGCTGAGGTAGATCGCCGAGCCGAGCCCGACCGGAATCGCGACCAGGAGCGCGATCACGGTGATCAGGAGGGTGGCGCCGAGCAGCGGCAGGACGCCGTACTCGGGCTTGGTGAACAGCGCGGTCCATTCGGTGCCGCCCAGGAACTCGCCGATGTCCACTCGTTCGAGGAACTCGGCGGTGGGCGGAATCAGCGAGATCACGATCCCGGCGGTCGTGGCGACGGACACCAGGGCGGCCAGCAACAGCAGGGCCTGGATGGCCCGTTCGCCATAGCGCGGACGGGCCCTGCGCAGGGACGGCCGCCCCGGCGGGCGCAGGGCGGGCGAGCCAGACGGTGCGCTCACTTCGCCGACGCCTTCAGCTTGTCGAGGTCGCCCTTGAGCTCGTCCTCCTGCTTCTGGTTGAGCGGGATGAACTTCGCGTCCTTGGCGATGGATTCGTTGTTCTCGACGTAGTACTCGACGAAGGACAGCACCTCTTCGCGGTCCAGGGACTTGGCGTTGGGGTAGATGAAGAGCGGCCGGGACAGCGGGGCGTACTCGCCGCTCTGCGCGGTCTCGACGCCGGGTGCCACGCAGCCCTTGCCGCCGTCGATCTTCAGGGCCTTGAGCTTGTCGGTGTTCTCCTCGAAGTAGGAGAAGCCGAAGTAGCCGAGCCCGCCCTTGGAGCCGGCGACGCCCTGCACGGTGACGTTGTCGTCCTCGGACGGCGAGTAGTCGGTGCGCGACGCGCCTTCCTCGCCGTTGATCGCCTCGGTGAAGTAGTCGAAGGTGCCCGAGTCGGTGCCCGCACCGAACAGCTTCAGCGGCTGATCGGGGAATTTCGGGTCGATCTGGTTCCAGTTGTTCACCTTGGACTTGGGTTCCCACATCTTCTTCAACTGCTCGACGGTCAGACAGTCCACCCAGTCGGCGTCCTTGTTCACCACCACCGTCAGCGCGTCGTTGGCGACCTGGAATTCTTCGTAGGTGATGCTCTTCTTCGCGCAGGCCGCCTTCTCCTCGTCCTTGATGGGACGGGAGGCATCGGAGATGTCGGTCTCGCCGTTGCAGAACTTCTCGAAGCCGCCGCCGGTGCCCGATGTGCCCACCGTGACGCGGACCTTGGGCTGCTCCTCGGCGAAGATCTCGGCTGCCGCCGTGGTCAGCGGGGCGACGGTGCTCGAGCCGTCCACCTTGACCGTGCCCGAGAGGCTCTTGCCGTCACCGGACCCGGAATCCTCGCCCGCGTCACCACCCCCGCAGGCGCTCAAGGTGAGAGCCGCGGCACATGCCAACGCTGCTCCCCCGACTAACCTTCTCGAACCACTGGTCGCGTTCATGTTTCCCGATCCCTGAGGTCGGGCCGGTGCGTTGGGCCGGCCGCTGAGGAGATCCGCCTGGAGCGGAGCTCCCTTGAAACACCTTGGATCGAACTTTGACTATATGAACCACGGGTGTACGGAGGATGTAGCGGCGCCGAAGCATAGCTGAGCGTCTATATAGACGATCATTGTTATATGAATGCCGGTCGCACGCATCGAACTCGGGTTGACTGCGGGGCAGTTGACGAGCCGAGAGGCCTGACGCACAGCGGCACCTGGCAGCTCGTCAGGCCGCTCCGCGAGCCGGCGCCCGCAAGATTTCCCGCACCGCCTTCATGCCCGCCGGATCCGCCGAGTACCACACCCACGTTCCGCGCCGCTCGCGGGCGAGCAGGCCCGCCTCGTTCATGGTCTTCAGGTGATGACTGACCGTCGGCTGCCGCAGCCCGAGCCGGTCGGTCAGCTCGCCCACGCACGCCTCACCGCAAGGAGCGGACTGGATCAGGTGGAGCAGTTGCAGGCGGGTGGGGTCCGCGATCGCCTTGAGCACGCGGGCGACGCGCTCCGCGTGGTCACGCTCCATCAGGGGTGCGCCGAGGACGGCCGGAACGCGGCCAGCCGAGCCCCCCTCGCGCGTTGGTTCCGGAGCGGGATCTTCTACAGAGGCGGCCATCCGCCCAGACTATGTACAGCTGCCCCGTCCACCCCGCGTTACCTCGGAATTCACCGCTCCATCTCAGCGGCGGGCGCACGGCCCACGTCGCGGACGACCTCCAGGCCGAGGACGCGGTCGAGATGGGCGAACGTCTCGAACTTGGCGCCGCCGGGTACGTCCGCGGCTGCCTCCAGGCCGTCGAGGATCCGCAGTACGGCCGGGGTGTCGAGACCGTTCTCCAGGGCGGCCATGGCCTCTCGCACCATGTCGGCGGGCATCGCCTTGGACGGCTCATCGGCCCAGGCCGCCACTCTCCTGCGCCAGTTGGCCAGCTTCTCGCCGCTCGCGTCGAAGGCTTCCTCGCTGACGTCGACGGGTTCGTGGTGCGGGCGGCCCAGCAGGAGCAGCCGCAGGGCGAGCGGGTCCCGGTCCGCGTCCTGGTCCTGGCCCTGGCCCTGGCCCCGGCTTCCCGCGGTGACGGCTTCGCCGATCTGCAGGGACAGGCCGCCCTTGCCTTCGTACGTACGGCTGGTGAGGTGCACGGCCGGCGGACCGCCGAGAGTCTCGGTGATCTCGTCCGGGGTGCCGTGGGCATCGGCCGGGCGGATACCGGCGGCATCGGCCGCGGCCGCCGGCGGACAGGTCCACCCGACGAGCACGGTCCGGCCGCGCAGTTCGACGACGCGGGCCAGCACGTCCGCGACGAGAAGCACGCGCAGACCCGTCAGGTCATCGGGGTCGTCGGGGGCGTCGGCCGACGGCGCGTGGGCGCACATCCGCAGCGGTCCGAACCCGGCCAGATCATCAACGATGCTCAGCACACCACAGAGACTAAGCGCACCGCCCCGCGATGACACCCGGCGACAGCGGCCGGAAGGGCGACGACTCCCCCGCCCGGCCGCTCCCCTTCAGGCACCTACGCCGGACCGACCCCGCCCGTGCAGGCCGCGCCGGGCTCCGGAGTCTGCTCGCCCTGGACGTACTTGCCCAGGAACTGCTCGACGCGGGGGTCCGACGCCTTCTCCACGACGAGCTGGCGGCCCCACGCGGTGAGCGTGAGGGCGCCCTTCTGCTCCTTGACCGGGCTCATCAGCGTGTAGGGCGTCGTGCTGACCTTCTGACTCAGCGTCTTTATGTCGCCGGTCGACGCCTTGTCGTTGTACGTGATCCAGACGGCGCCGTGCTCCAGCGAGTGAACGGCGTTCTCCTCGCCCAGCGGCTTGTCGTACACATCGCCCTGGCAGTTGGCCCACGCCTGGCTGTGATCGCCGCCCGCCGCCGGGGTCATCGGGTAGTCGACCTTCTTCGTGACGTGGTTGCGCCCGAGCTTCCTGGCGTCCCACGTCTTCTCGCCCTTGACGGGTGCCTGCGCCACGGCCTCTTCCTTGTCCTTCTTCTCCGAGGCGTCGAGCAGGACGTACGAGCCGAATCCGGCGAGCCCGGCCAGCACGGCCACGCCCGCGGTGATGGCGATGACGCGGTCGCGGCGGTCGCGCGCCTGCTCGGCGCGGCGCTGCTCCTGGATGCGGGCCTTGCGTGCGGCGGACGTTGCGGCCGACTTGCCTGTCTTGGAGGTGCCCATGTCCGGGGATGTCCTTGTCCCCGCCGTGCCCGGGGCACGGCGGTGGTGACGGTGATGGTGTGTGAGGTGATCGGCACGAGCGCGCGGGCGTGCCCGCGCGGCGGGCCGGTCTAGGTCCTCTGCACCTGAAGGACGTGGAGATCCGGGGCGTACCGGTGAACAGGCTGCTGCGGTACGGGATGTGCGGTGGCCGGGGCTGCGGGCAGTCCCGCCTCTGCCTGCGTCGTCGGCACCGTCGGCTCCGGCGCCGGGAGCGTGAGCGCCGCGGTGTGCGCGGCGGAGGCGCACCGGTCGGCGGGGGGACAGCTGTGGCCGAGCGAGGCTTCCCCGGCGGATGCCGGGCCGCCGGCCACAGACGCGGAGGAGGCGACGACGTCACGGGCGCGCGGGTCGTCGTGATGGGCCGCGGAGCCGAAACACACGCACAGGAGGGCCAGCAGGGTGGCCAGGCCGATCCCGAACACGGTGCAGCGCGCGGCGGCACGCCGCTCCCCGCACGCTGTGTCCCGCAGACCTGACGCCATGGCCGCAGATATTAGCCGCCGCCGGGCCCGTGCCGGGGCTCGGGGCTCTGGGCGGTGACGGTGCAGAGGGGTGAAGGCCCGCCCCGCTCACGCCCCGTGGTGCGCGAGGGCCATGTGCGGGTCCGGGGCGCCGGGCACGTCCGCGGGGTCGGCGTGCACCAGGGCCGCGGTCAGCTTCGGCACTGCGTGCAGCAGGGCGTGCTCGGCGTCGACCGCGACCTGGTGCGCCTCCCGTACCGACAACTCCCCGTCCACGACCACCGCGACCTCGGCGCGCAGCCGGTGTCCGATCCAGCGAAGGCGCAGCTCGCCGACCCCGCGTACACCGGGAACCGTCAGGAGCGCCTGCTCCGCCGCGTCGACCAGAGCGGGGTCGACGGCGTCCATCACCCGGCGGAAGACCTCGCGCGCCGCGTCCCGCAGGACCAGCAGGATCGCGGCGGTGATCAGCAGGCCCACGATCGGGTCGGCGAGGGGCCAGCCGAGGGCCGCGCCGCCCGCGCTCAACAGGACGGCAAGGGAGGTGAATCCGTCCGTGCGGGCGTGCAGGCCGTCGGCGACCAGGGCGGCCGAGCCGATCTCGCGGCCGACGCGGATGCGGTAGCGGGCGACCCATTCGTTGCCGATGAAGCCGATGACGGCGGCGGCCGCCACCACCCAGAGGTGGTTCAGGCTGCGGGGATCGATCAGCCGGTCGACCGCCGCCCAGGCCGCGAAGACCGCCGACGCGGCGATCGTCAGCAGAATGACGATGCCCGCGAGGTCCTCGGCCCGGCCGTAGCCGTAGGTGAAGCGGCGGGTGGCGGCCCGTCGGCCCAGGACGAAGGCGATGCCGAGGGGGATCGCGGTGAGCGCGTCCGCCGTGTTGTGCACGGTGTCGCCGAGGAGCGCGACCGAGCCGGTGAGCACCACGATCACCGCCTGGGCCGCTGCCGTCACGCCCAGGACGGCCAGTGAGATCCACAGCGCGCGCATGCCGCGCGCGGACGATTCAAGGGCCGAGTCGACCTTGTCCGCGGCCTCGTGCGAGTGCGGTTTCAGCACGTGCCCGGCCTTGTGGCGCCACCCGGCCAGGCGCCCCGCCCGGCCCGGCTCATGACCGTGGCCCTGGCCGTGCCCGTGGTCGCGGCCGTGGCCACCGCCGTGCTCGTGGTGCTGCTGACGGTGTTCGTGCGGAGGGTGGGGGTGTCCGTGCTGTCCGTGCTGCTCGCTCACGAGTGCGGCCTTCCGACGCGGGACGGGAGAGTGGACACCGCGAGGCGCCCCGGCCCATTATGTGCGTATGAGCGCACGCATGCACCTATCACCTGCGCACGATGCGCACCCGCAAGATCCGGGCGCCGAGCACTTCGCGCATGCGGCCGAGGTTCTCGGCCTCCTCGCCGACCGCACCCGCCTCGCCCTGCTGCACACCCTCGCCAAGGGCGAGGCGGACGTCACGACCCTGACGGCCGCGTGCGGCGCAGCCCGCCCGGCGGTCAGCCAGCACCTGGCCAAACTGCGCACCGCCGGGCTCGTGTCCGTACGCAAGGAAGGGCGACGCATGATCTACGGCCCGCCCGACGGACACCTGCGCCGCGTGGTCGACGAGGTCCTGAACCTCGCCGACCATCACCTCAGCGGCGCGAGCACCCACGACTGAGCGGCCGTCAGGCGTAAGTGCGCCTGCCGCGCCGGTAGGCGATCTCGCCAAGCGCGATGTCCACGGCGAGGAAGGCCGCCAGCGGGATGCCGAGCAGCGGCACGTAGTAGCCGAGCACGGCGATCGCCGCCATCAGCGGGACCAGGACGTACGCCGGTACGTGCTGCCACGCCCCGCGCGGCATCGGACGCCCGAAGGAACTGCCGCGGCCGCGCTGCCACCACATGCGGTACCCCCACACGATCATCAGGATCAGACCGAGGGCGAGCGCGGCGAGGGCGATCTGGTTGCCGATCCCGAACAGCGAGCCGGTGTGGGCGTCGATGCCCCAGCGGGTCAGCTTGGCGAGCACGGGGTAGTCGGCGAACCGCAGCACTTCGGTGACCTCGCCGGTCGCCGGATCGACGGCGGCGGAGTCCTGTTTCTCGGGCCAGCTGCGCTGGATCTGCCGGACGACGTACGTCGATGAGGCGTCGGCGGGCGGCACGATCTCCACCGGATTGGAGAGCCCCTCGGCCCGTGCCGACTTCAGGACGGCATCGAGCCCGGCATCGTCGCCTCCGGCCGCTCCGCCCGAGCCCCCTGCACCGTGCCCCGCGTGCTCGCCGCCGCCCGCGGCGGTTGCCGTCAGCTCGGGCGTCGTCTGCCCGATCGCCGTACGCAGATCACCGACGCTCGCTCCGGCGTACGTCGACCAGGTCAGCCCCGTCGCCGAGAGCAGGATCAGCCCGACGGCGGCCCATGCACCCACCGAGCCGTGCAGCGAGAGCGTGCGCCGCCGGCCGGTGGCCCCGCGCACCTTGCGCTGGGAGCGGCGGCGGCCGAACCACAGCGCAAGGCCGCCTCCCGCGATCACCCACAGCCAGCTCGCGGCCAGTTCGCTGTAGAGCCGGCCGGTCTCCCCCAGGTGCAGATCACGGTGGAGTTCGTCGATCCAGGTGCGCAGCGGCAGTGCGCCGGTGGAGCCGTACTGCTCCAGGGCGCCGCGCACTTCGCCGTTGTAGGGGTTCACGAACACGGCGAGGGTGTGGTCGGCGTCCACGCCCGGTGTTCCGGACAGGAGCACGCGGGTGGTCGCGCCGTCCTCCGGCGAGGGCCGCACCGCGCTGACCGTGCCTTGGGGGTGCGCCTTGCGGGCCGCGGCCACCTGTTTCGATATCGGCAGCTCTGTCTTGTTCTCGCCGACGGGAACGCGCAGTTCGTGGGAGTACACGATCTTCTCGGCCTGGTACGAGCAGGCGTACAGAAGCCCCGTGGTGGCGGCGACGAGGATGAAGGGGGCGATGAGCACCCCGGCGTAGAAGTGCAGGCGCAGCACGAGCGGACGCAGCGACGCCCATCCTGACCGTCCTGCGGAGGGTGGCGCCCCCTGGGTCGCCTGCCCCTCGTCCGGGGCCAGAAGTGTGGGTTCGGCGGACATGAGCTGCTCTCCTGGATGAAGGGTGGCGCGAACTGGCCGTTGGGGCCGGTGCAGGAGTCGGCCGGAGAGGCAGAAGAGTTCCCGGCGCATCGCGAGAATTATGTGACGCGCGCCACACCGGTGGGCGCGAGGAGATCGGCTCTGCGGGGATGCTTCATCGCAGGGCCGTGCGCGCCGCGATTGGCGTACCCGCGCCCTTCACCGGCGCAAGCGGCGGCACTAGCGTCGGGAGACCGGGAATCCTCAGGGCCGGCAAACGCCGGGACCGGGGCCCCTCAAGACTCCGTTGGAGACGCGATGCTCCAGACACGCGAGTTGTTCGACAGCCTTGCCTCTCGTGCCGACCACCTCGACAACCACACCCTCGCCACCGCCGCCGACGCCCTCTCCGCGTGCGAACAGGCCGTCACCGCCTGCGCGGTCGGCATGCTCGCCGAGAAAGAGGCCGATGAACTGCGGACCGCAGTCAACCGCGATCTGAACTGTGCCGACGTCGTCTTCGCCACCCGGCGGCTCCTGACACGCGGCACGGACGCCGATCACGGGCTGCTGGCCGCGCAGTTACAGGCGTGCGTGATGGCCTGCGACGACAGCAACGAGCTGTGCGCCCAGCACGCGGCGCAGCACGAGCACTGCCGCCTCTGCTCCGAGGCCACCGAAAGCGCTGCGTCCGCCTGCCGCGAGGTCATCGAGAGCCTGCGGGCCTAGCGGGCCGGGGCCGGGCGCGCAGGTCTTCGGGGCAGCCAGGCCCGGTTCGCTCCACGGGCGCCGATCCGGCAAACTGCCCCGATGGACTATGAGTTCTGGAACGACATCCACCGGCGCGGCGGCATCTCCGCGGTCAAGAGCGCCCTGGAGGAGCTGTCGGAGCGCGCGTCGGCGGAGGACGTGAACGCCGCGATGGATCTGGCCTGCCAGGTCATCGCCGATGACACCGCCCGCCTCCAGGCCCGCGCGGATCAAGCCGAGGCCAGACTGCAGGCGCTGACCGACGAGGCGCGTGAGGTAGGACGGCAGGTCGACGCGCACGCCGCCGCCGAGGGGGCCGCCCAGCCTCCGCGCGAGTGAGCCTCAGCGGCGGACCAGGCGGGCGTGGGTGGCCGTCGCGGAGCTGATCAGCTCGGCCACCCGGTAGCCGTCGATGCCCTCGGCCACGTTGTCGAGCAGCCGCTCGCCGCTGCCGACCAGCAGGGGCACGACGACCAGGTGCATCTCGTCGATCAGCCGCGCGCGCAGATACTGCTGCACGGTGGCCGCGCCTCCCCCGATACGGACATCCCGGCCACCCGCCGCCTCGAAGGCCCGCGCGAGGACCGTCTCGATGGGTTCGCCGGTGAAGTGGAACGTCGTGCCGCCCTCCATCGGGATCGAGGGCCGCAGGTGGTGGGTCTGCACGAACACGTCGTGGTGGTAGGGCGGGTTGTCTCCCCAATAGCCCCGCCATGACTCGTCCTGCCACGGTCCGCGCTGCGGCCCGAACATGTTGCGGCCCATGATGGTGGCGCCGATGTTCTCCTCGCTGCGCTCGATCTGCTCGACGTCGATCCCCGTCTTGCCCTCGGCGCGGTCGCGCATCGCGGCGATCATCCAGTCGTGCAGCCCCTCGATGTTGTCCCCGAAGGGCTCGTCCAGGCGCTGGTGGGGTCCGGCGGCGAAGCCGTCCAGCGAGACGGTGACGTTGTGCACGCGTACCTTCGGCATGACTTCTCCCTCGTGGTCCTGCCCTGCGGTGTCCTGGCCCGCGGTGTCCTGCTCCGCATCATTGCGTCGAACGAACCACGGGCGGATCGACACGCGCACGGCAGAAACAGGCGAGGTTTTGGGAGGCCGCCGCGCTCAGATCCCCAGCACGGCCTTCGCCGTCATGAAGTAGATGACCAGACCGGTCGCGTCGACCAGCGTGGTGACCATCGGCGCCGACACCACCGCCGGGTCGATCCGCAGCCGCTTGGCAAGCAGCGGCATGGTGCCGCCGATGGTCGCCGCCCAGCCGCAGATGACCACCAGGGTGATCCCGACCACCAGCGCGATCTTGGCGCTGACGAACACCGCGCCCACGACCACACCGAGGATCGCGAGCAGCGAGCCCAGGACCAGGCCGACCCGGCACTCCCGCCATATGACCTTCAGCAGGTCCGATCCGCGCACTTCGCCGACGGCCAAGGCGCGTACGCAGGCGGTCGCCGCCTGGGCCCCGGCGTTGCCGCCCGCGCCGATGAGCATCGGGATGAACATAGCCAGCTGCGCGGCCTTTTCCAGCGTGCTCTCGAAGGATTGCGTCACGCTGACGGTCAGCGTCGCGGCGACGAGCAGCAGGCTCAGCCACAGCGCCCGGTAACGCGCGAGCTGCCACACCGTCGCGGCCATGTAGTGCCCCGCCCAGGGTGCGGCTCCCGCCTGCCGGGCCACGTCCTCGGTGTCCGCGGCCTCGATCACTTCGAGAGCGTCGTCGATGGTGAGCAGACCGACGAGGCGGTTCTCGCTGTCGACGACCGGCAGGTTCAGGTCGTTGGTCTCGCGCATCAGCCGGGCCGCCCGCTCGGCCGAGTCGGTGGCGTAGACGGACGCCGGCTCGGTGACGATCAGTGCCGAGACCATCGTCTCCGGCGGGCTGAGCACCAGTTCACGCAGCTCCGCGATGCCGGTGAGGCGCTGCCCGTCGTCCACGACGGGCAGCGTGTAGACCGTCTCGGCCTGACCGCCCTTCTCCCGTACGACCTGCAACGCCTGTTGCACGGTCAGGTCCTGACCGAGCGCCACGACCTCGGGGGTCATATAGCGGCCGACGGAGCCCTCCGGGTAGCCCAGCAGCGCGGAGGTCATCCGCCGCTCGTTCGGGCTCAGCCCGGCGAGCACCCGCTGGGCGACCTTGGCCGGTGCTTCGCGCAGCATCCGCGCCCGGTCGTCGGGGTCCATGCCTTCGACGAGCTCCCGGAAGGTGTGATCGCGCAGCCCTTCCAGGATCTGCTGCTGGTCGACCGGCTCCAGTTCCTCGAAGACGGCCAGGGCCCGGTCCTTGTCGAGGAGCCGGAACGCCTTGCCCGCGTCGACCGTGTCCATCCGGCCGAGCTCATCGGCGATCACGTGCGGCGGGTTGGTCAACAACCACTCCAGGGCGGCGTGCAGTTGATTACTTTTCAGTATGTCCTGCAACGACTCGGGGAGTTGAGGGTGCAGCTCGTCGGGCAGGTTCGTCTGAGGCATCGGACAAGTCCTCGGCACGGCGGTGAGACACAACAAGGGGCACCCCGGGGACAGAGCGCGCCGCTGAAGGCTACATGGCCCGGCGACACGCCATCCTTGCCCGCCCCTCACCCCTGCCGGGTCCCGCGATCGTGCGCGTCGCCGCCCGTCAGAACGGACTCGATGCCGTGCCGCCGCTCCCCCATGACCTGCCTGCAGTTGGCCGCCTCGGCAGCCGGACCGAAGACGTCCATGGCACGCCGCGCCGTCACCGCCGCCGTCGTGTCGGCGGCCACGAGGTCGGCGTTGATCGCTACCGCTGCCGTCATCCCCGAGGCCGCGGCCACCATGACTCCGGCCACGAGGTCGGTGACGTTGCCCGCGACCCACACGCCCTCGACGCCACTGAACCCGGACGCGTCCGAGGCCACGTAACTGCCCACGCCCATCGGGTGACCGACGCGTTCAATCCCGAGCCCGGCCAGTACGGTGCCGCGCGCCTCGAAACGCGGGGCGACGGCAAGGGCCCGTACGGGGATGCGCTTGCCCGAGGCCAGCCGCACGCCGGAGAGCCGGTCCTCCTCGATGTCCAGGCCGCTCACCTCGCCGTCGACCACCGCGACGCCGCGGGCGGCCAGTTGCTCCCACTGCTCTTCGCTCAGCTCGCCCACGGTATGCAGGAACAGCGTCACCTGCGCCGACCACTGCCGGAACAGCAGCGCCTGATGCACGGCCATCGGGCCGGTGGCGAGGATGCCGATCGGCTCGTCGCGCACCTCCCAGCCATGGCAGTACGGGCAGTGCAGGACGTCACGGCCCCAGCGCTCGCGTAGGCCGGGGACATCGGGCAGCTCGTCGACAAGACCCGTCGTCACCAGGAGGCGTCGCGCGCCATGGCTGCGGCCGCTGGCGGTGTCCACGACGAACCGCCCGCCGACCCGGCGGACCCCTGTGACCTGGTCCGACACGATCCGCCCGGCGTACCCGGCGACCTCGTCGCGGCCGATCCGCAGCAGGTCGCCCGGTGCGAGGCCCTCACGGGACAGGAACCCGTGCACCCCGTCGGCGGGAGCGTTGCGCGGCTCCCCGGAGTCGACCACGAGGACGGATCGCCTGGCCCTGGCCAGGGTCAGCGCCGCCGAAAGCCCGGCGGCGCCGCCCCCGACCACCAGCACGTCCACGTCCACGTCTACGTCCGCGCTCGCGTTCGCGTTCGCGGCAATGTCTCGCTCGTTGATTTCAGTCATGCGGATACGGTGCGCCCGCCCGTAGCCGAACGGCAATCTTCCTTGCTGTTTCAGCAAGAACCCAGTTTCGCCGGGTCCACGGTGTCCGCCATCACCCGCATTCCCTTGTCATTGGGATGGAGGTGGTCTCCGCCGTCGAAGACCGGCAGCAGCCGTTCCTGGTCGTACGGGCTGCGCAGCGCCTTGTCGAAGTCGGTCACGGCGTCGAGCTCTCCGCTGTTCCGGATGAAGTCGTTGACCTCCTGACGCACGGCCTCGCCCGCGGCGTCGAACTCCGACCAGCCCTTGAAGGGCAGGACCGTCCCGCCCACCACGCACTTGCCCGCCGCGTGTGCCCGGTCGACGATCTGGCGGTATCCGGCGATGAGTTGGGCCGCGGTGACGCCGGTGTGCGCCTTGATGTCGTTGATGCCCTCGAACAAGAACACCGTGCGCACGCCCGGTTGGGACAGGACGTCTCGCTGCAGCCGGGCCAGAGCGCTCTGCCCGGCGCCGTCCGCGAGGACCTTGTTGCCGGAGATGCCCTCGTTGGCCACGCCCTTGATGCCGGGCCCTGACGTGCTCTGCAGCCGCCGGGACAAGTAGTCGGGCCAGCGGCGGTTCGTGTCGCTGGTGGACTGCCAGCCGTCGGTGATGGAGTCGCCGAGTACGACCACCGCGCCGGTGTCCGTCCCGCTCTCCACGCTCACCGCGTCGAGGTAGAACCACGAGCCGATCCGCTCGCTCCAGTTCGCCCCGCCCTCCTCACGGGCGTGGTCACCGCCGGCCGCGTACGACGTCTGCATGGCCATGCCGTGGCCGGTCGCCTGGCCCGCGGCCTCGGCCACGTACAGGCTGATGACCAGGTCGCTCTGTGCCGCGAGCCGTCCGGGCAGCGGGTCGCTGGTCACGCTGCCGCCCGGCGCCACCGTGATCGACCGTGCGCCCCCGAAGGCGATCCGCCGGTTGCTGCCGGGGACCAGCCGGGCACCCTCCTCGCGCGCTCCGGCGTAGACGCTCCCGAAGGTCACCGGCTGGTCGCCGAAGGCGTTGGACAGCCTGATGCGCGGATGGGTGCCGCCGACGCTCGTACGGACGATCAGCCGGTAGCTGCGGTCGGCCACCGCCTGGCCGAGCCGGTCGGCGCTCGCTCCCCAGGTCACGACCTGATGTTGCGACCCCTGCCCCGCCGCCGATGCCGCCGTCGTCGGTAAGCCGAGTGCCAGGACTAGCCCGCAGACGATACCGATCACTCCACGACGCACCGTGGACCACAACCCGGGCCTCACTTGCCCGCTCCCCGCAGCGTGACGGAGCCGCCCGGCTTCAGGGTGATCTTCTGCGTCGCTCCCCCGTAGGCCACCGTGGTGCTGCGTCCGCCGACGCTGTGCAGCCGTGCCTCGGTGACCTTTCCGGACCGCCAGCGCAGGTCGACGACGAAGCCGCCGCGTGCGCCGACCCCGGTGATCGAGCCGGAGCGGGCCCAGGCCCCGGGCAGGGCGGGCAGCAGCTCGATGTGGCCCGGGCGCGAGTAGACCAGCATCTCCAGCATCGCCGCCGCGGTGCCGAAGTTGGAGTCGATCTGGAAGATGCCGCTCCCCTTCTCCACCTCGTAGATGTCGAAAAGGTTCATCGCGGTGCCGTTGCTGCCGCCGGTGGACGGCCGCAGGTTGTTCACGACCAGCTGGTAGGCCTTGTCGGCGTCCTTCAGCCGTGCCCAGCACAGGCCGCGCCAGGCGTTCGCCCAGCCGAAGCTCTCCATGCCGCGCGCGGTGAGCAGCGCCGTCGCGCCGTCGACCAGGGTCTTGGGGGTCGAGCCGTCCGGGCGGATCCGGTCGCCGGGAAAGAGCTGGACCAGCGGGGAGAGGTGCCGGTGGGTGGTCTCGCCGAGGTTTTGCGGGGACATCCACTCCTGCAACCAGCCCGTCTGCGGGCTGACTTGCGGGAGGTGGAGGCGCTCCTGGAGTTCGCCGACGGTCTTGCCGTGGGCGGTGTTCCTGCCGAGGACGGAGCAGGCGGTGCGGTAGTTCTCGAAGAGCGCCCAGACCAGTTCCTGGGCGTAGGTGATGCCCTTGGCGTCCAGCGGGCCGTGCTCGGGGGACCAGTCGCTGTCGGCGATCAGAACCTCGCGGCTCTTCCCGGTGGCCTCGTCGGTGACGGTCGTCGTCAGCAGCCGCGCCTCCCAGAACTGGCAGGCGCCCTTGAGCAGCGGGTGGATTTTGGCGAGGTAGGCCCGGTCCTGGGTGAATTCCCAGTGCTCGAAGAGGGAGTTGGCCAGCCAGGCGTTGCCCGCGGGGTGCCACCACCAGCCGTTGCCGCCGTGGATGTTGGTGGAGATGGCCACGGTCCAGCCCGCGATCTTCCCACTGGAGTTGCGGTAGCGGTTGCGCGGGTCGTTGAACAGGGTGCGGGTGAGCTCGGTCCAGGAGGGGAGCTGGGCAAGGCAGTAGTCGGCGTAGGCGTCGAAGCAGGTGGAGAGCGCCGCCCGGTCGGCCATCCAGTAGTTCATCTGGATGTTGATGTCCGTGTGGTAGTCCCCCATCCAGTCCGGGTCGTTGCCGTCCAGCCACAGGCCCTGGAGGTTGAGCGGCAGGCTGTCGCGGGATCCGGCGATCATGAGGTAGCGGCCGAACTGGAGGTAGGAGGCTTCGAGTTCGGGGTCCGCCTCGCCGTCGCGGGCGCGTGCCTGTACGCGTTCCCAGGTGTCGAGGCCGCGTTGCGCACGCGAGGACGTGCCGAGCGAGACGTCCATGCGCTCGTACAGGCGCCGGTGGTCGGCGACATGGGAGTGCAGGAGGGTGGTCGCCGGGTGGCGGGCCGCCGCGGCGACCTTGGTCCTGGCCAGGCGTTGCGGGTCGAGCGTGGGGTCGCGGTAGTCGGCGGCCGCGTCGGGCGCGTAGTTGGTGCCGCCGCTGACCACGACGGTGAGCTCCTTGCATCCGGCGAAGGTGATCCGCGGGCCTTCGACGGCCACGGTGCCTGTGGTGCTGTAAGCCGTCACCGCGGCGCCGTAGCGCAGCCCGCCGTCGGGGAAGGCGGCACCGAACGAGGCGGTACGGGGGCTGTGCGCGGCGGTTGCCTCGTCATGGGTGCCCGCGAGGCTCACCGTTCCGGTGTAGCGCCCGCCGCCCGTCTGGGAGAAGTGCAGGACGATCGCGTCGTCGGGATGGCTCGCGAAGATCTCGCGCCGGTAGGTGACCCCTGAGCGGACGTACGAGGAGGTGACGAGCCCCTGACTGATGTCGAGTTCGCGGCGGTAGTCGGAGACGGCCGAGAGGTCGTGGTCGGGAATGTCGACGGTCAGCCGGCCCAGCAGGGTGAAGGAGCCGAAGTCGCCTCGCCCGTAGGGGAATTGACCGTCCGCGTCGAGGGTGGCGTTGCGGCCGCCGGTCCACAGAGTGGCGTCGGTGATCAGGAGCAGTTCGCGGGCGGGGTCGTTGCCGGTGAGGGCGCCCAGGCGCCCGTTGCCCACGGGCAGACCCTGTTCGATCATCGCCCGGTCGGATGCGGGCGCCTGGTACCAGAAGCGGGTCGTCGCCGCTTCGGAAAGGAGAGGCGAGTGCGTCGGCCGGGTCACGGGGGCGGAGTCCGCGAAGGCGGGCAGAGCGCCCAGTGCGGTGAAGGCGCCCGCGGCGGTTGCCATCGAGAGGATGTCGCGGCGGCTGGGTCTGGGGCGTGGTGCGTCGGTGTGCTGGTCGTCGTCCACTAGGCACTCCGTTCAGGAGGACTATGCGTGCGGGAGGAAGGACTGTGCGTGCGGGAGGGGTGTGTCGAGCACGGACGTGGCAGGTCAGGACCGCTCGGGTACGTCGATCCGGTCGATGTCCGGGGCGTATCCGTCGCCGCTGTCGAAGGTGACCGTGTTCGTGCCGGCCTTGAGGGTCACCGGTACGCCGATCGTCTCGGCGGTCCCCCAGTCCCCGGTGGAGGGGAACTTCAGGGCGGTGGAGCCGTTGCCGTTGGCTGAGACCCGGGCCGTGCGGGGGTCACCGCTGACGTAGGCGACGTCGATGACGTAGCGGCCGGGTTTGCGCACCACGATGTCGTCGAACCGGAGCTTTCCGCCCTGGTAGAGATTGCCGACCTTGCTGCCGCCCGAGCAGGCGGCGCAGTCGCCGACCGCCGCGTTGCCGCTGAGGGTGTTGGCATCGGACTCGGCCTCGTACCCCGTCATCTGCTGTTCGGGACCGCGGGGTGTGACGGTGAACAGGCGCGAGCCGTGCGCGGGCAGCGTCTGCGTCACCTTGTCCTTGTACGTGCCGAGGTCCTCGTGGTTCCACAGGTCGCGGACCTTGCCCCGGCCCGAGAAGCCGAGCGTCGAGAAGTCGGCGGTGACGGCGGCGGGCGAGTCGCCGAGGTTGAACAGGGCGACGGTGTGGCTGCCGTCGGCGTTCTTCGCGCTCCAGACCTGCCGGTGACCGGAGGGCGTGATGGGCCTGGCGGGAGGCGTGCTGCCCTGGTTGAGGGCGATGACCTCGCGGTTGGTCAGGAGGGACACGCCGTAGTCGTCGAGGCGTGTGAGGTCGTCGCCGGTGTAGAGGGGCGACTTGGCGATGGCCCACAGGGTCGCGTAGCTCTGCCGTTCGGCCTTGGTCAGGCCGTCCATCTCGCCGTTGCCCACGTTCAGCGAGTCGAGGTCGTTCCAGCCGCCGGGACCGGCGTGCCGGGTCCAGCCGGGTGCGTCGTCCCAGCGGTCGTCGACGGAGTTCTCCCAGGACACCAGGGTGTTGCAGTAGCACTCGACGTCCGTGTCGATGCGCCAGCCGTTGGAGTACTTCTTCCAGTCGGCCACGTGGTTGATGTCGAGCGACCAGGAGATCTCGAGGTGGATGGGGCGTCCGGTCTTGGCGATCGCCTTCTTCCAGGCGGCCACGTCGGCGACGTTGTCGTAGTTCTCGCCGCTCTTGGCGGAGCCGGGGCCCACGCCGTCCAGCTTGAGGAAGTCATAGCCCCAGTCGGCGAAGAGCCGGGCCTGGGAGTCGATGTACTTCTGCGCGCAGGGGCGGGAGAAGTCGAGTTTGTAGGCGCTGTCCCAGCCGTTGGTGGTGCGCAGGTCGTCGTGGACGATGTCGGCGGTGGTGCAGCCCTCGGCGTTCCAGACGGGCACCTTTCCTTCGCCGTAGGCCTCCTTCTCCAGTCCGACCGGCAGGTAGATGCCCGCCTTGAGTCCCTTGGCGTGGATGTCGTCGGCGACCGGTTTCATGCCGCGCGGGAAGCGGCCCGCGTTCGGCGCCTGGCGGCCGTAGGCGTCGAACTCCGGCTTCCACGCCATGTCGCGCCACCAGCCGGCGTCGATGTTGACGTACTCGTAGCCGTACTTCTTGAGCTTGGCGGCCATGGCGTCGGTCTGCTCGAGGACGTTCTTCTCGGTCAGGTAGCTGTAGTCGCCGTCGGGGTTGAGTCCGGGGTACTTGGAGGACTGCATGGACCAGCTGGTCCAGCCCATGTACGGCTTCTGCGCGAGGTCGGCGGTTGCCGCGGGCGGGTCGGCCGGGGCAGCGGCGACCGTGGCGGGCACGGCCGTCGTCAGACCTGCGGCGAGAGCCAGGACGAGCACGGAGGAGTACAGGGACGACCGCACGGGCCGCACCTCCTGAGGGGTCGGGGGCAGAGGGTCAGCCCTTGCCGGAACCGATGGTCAACCCGCTGATGAACTGGCGCTGGAGCGCGAAATACACCAGCAGCGTGGGGATCGCGGTCATGAGCGCACCGGCCGCGATGAGGTTGGGATTGGTGAAGTACTGGCCCTGGAGATTGGCGAGGGCGGAGGTGATCGGCCGCTTGTCGCCGGTGTCGATCAGGGCGAGCGACCAGAAGAAGTCGTTGTAGATCCAGATCGATTCGAGGGTGGCGAGCGCCGCGAACGCGGGCCGGCACAGCGGAAGGACGATCTGGAAGAACTGCCGCCACACGGGGGCGCCGTCCACGAGTGACGCCTCGGTGATCTCCTTGGGGATCGTCCGCATGTAGTTGCTGAGGACGAAGGTGCAGAAGCCGCACTGGTAGGCGATGTGGATCGCGATGATGCCCCAGACGGAGTCGTAGAGCAGGAACGAGTCGCTCATCCAGCCGGGGAGACCGATCTGGAGGTAGAGCCGGTAGAGCGGGGTGATGAGCACCTGCGCGGGCAGCAGGTTGCCCGCGGTGAAGAACATCAGCAGCGCGATGTTCCAGCGGAAGTCGAAGCGCGAGACGAAGAAGGCGACGGCGGCCGAGAACAGCAGGGTGCCCAGCACCGCGGGGATGGTGATGAGGACGGAGTTCCAGAAGAAGTGCGGCATCCCGGACTGGCTCCAGGCGTCGGAGAAGTTCTCCGGGCTGATGCCGTGCGGCCAGGACAGGTAGCCGTGCTCCGCGGTGTCCTCGTAGGGCCGCAGGGAGGTGTAGACCGCCCACAGCAGCGGGACGAGCCACAGGAGGGCGATCCCGCCGAGGAGGAGGTGGCGGCCGGTCTGCCGCCGGGGGCGGCGCGGGCCGTTGTCGGGCGGCGGGATGCGGCGGGTGCGTGACCCGGCGGCCGGCGGGGTGACGGTCGCGGTCACTGGTCCTCCTTGCGGAAGGTCTGTACGAGGAAGGCGCAGATGGCGAGCAGGGAGACGACGAGCAGGACGACCGCGAGCGCGGAGCCGTAACCGATGTGGCTGGACTCGCCGATGATGTTGTCGGTGATCAGGAGCGAGAGGAGCTCCATGCCGGGTTTGCTGCCGGTGCCGCCGCCCAGGACGTAGACGATGTCGAAGGCCCGCAGGGACTCCATGACGGTCACGACGAGGATGATGATGTTGACCGGCTTGAGCGCGGGGAAGACGACGCGCAGGAACGTCTGGCGCCCGTTGGCGCCGTCGAGTGCGGCGGCTTCTTTCAGTGCGGGGTCGAAGCCCTTGAGACCGGCCAGGTAGAGGATCATGATGTAGCCGGTGTGCCGCCAGGCCGACGCGACGAGTACTGCCCACAGGTTGAGGTCGGGGTCGCCGAGCCAGTCGATGGGCTGCCTCGAACCGGCCCCGCTCAGGATGCCGTTGAGCAGTCCGTTGTCGGGGTTGTAGATGATCTCCCAGATGAAGCCGACGACGGCCAGCGAGAGCACCATCGGCAGGAAGATCGCGGTCTGGTAGATGCGTGTGAACCGGATCTTCCGGTCGAGCTGGTAGGCGAGGAAGATGCCGAACGGGGTGGGAAGCAGCGCCGTGAAGAGGAGCCAGACGACGTTGTGCTGGACGGCGGGCCAGAACGGCGGGTAGTTGGTGAAGATCTCCCGGTAGTTGTCGACTCCGGTCCAGCGGATGTCGGACAGGGCGATGCCGTCCCAGCTGGTGAAGGACAGGCCCACGGAGGCGAGCGCCGGCAGCCAGACGAAGACGAGCAGGGCCAGCAGCGGAATGCCGACGATGACGGTGAGGAAGACGCGGTCGCCGGGGCCGAGCCGCCGGGGGCGGGCGCGCTTGGACGGGGGCGCTGAGCGCACGGAGGACATGGTGAACCTTCCCGGACCTGATCAGGCCGTATCGGGTCGCGTCAGGATGTGGCGGGCCGCGTCAGGATCTGGCGGGGCGTGTCGGGCCGGCCGTGAAGTCGGGCCGCGTCAGGCCGTGAAGAAGCGCGAACGCTGGAACTCGATCTTCTTCAGCAGGGCCGTCCCGTCGTCCGGGTGGCCGAGCCACTGGGTGAAGCCCGGCAGGACGACGGTGGAGATGAAGCCCGGGTCGCTGTCGCGGTCGCCGAACTGGGTGATGTGCTTGGCCGACGCGATCAGGTCGGCGGACTTCTTCTGCAGGGCGTTGTACTTGCCGGTGTCCGCACCGGAGTTGACGGCGACGTTGCTCGGGTCGACGCCCATGTAGAGGTTCTCCGCGTCCGCGCTGCCGAGGTATGCGAGCAGCTTGGCGGCGCCCTTCTGGTTCTTCGGCTCGCGGCTGAGCATGAAGCCGTCGGTGGGGGCCTCGACGGTCTCCTGTCCGTGGGCGGGGTCGACTTCCGGGAAGGGGAAGAAGTCGATGTCCGCGCGCAGCTTCTCGTCGGTGATCTGCTGGCCGAGGAAGAGTCCGATGACGGCCATGCCCGACTTCTTGTCGAGCAGCGACTGGGCGGCGTCCTGCCAGGAGCGGCCGCCCGCGCCCGGCTGGTAGAAGCCGCTCAGCTCGCGCCACAGGTCGAGGGTCTTGGTGGTGCGGCGGTCGGTCCAGGCGACCTCGCCCCGCATCAGGTCCATGTGGAAGTCGTAGCCGTTGGCGCGCAGGTTGAGGTAGTCGAAGGCTCCGAGGACGGACCAGCTGTCGCCGCCGCCGTAGCCGGACGCGATCGGCGAGAGCCCGTCCTTCCTCATCTGCTTGGCGAGAGCGGTGAACTGGCTCCAGGTACGCGGGACTTCGTATCCCTTGTCCTGGAACACGCTCTTCCGGTAGAAGACGGCCCACGGGTAGTTGTACAGCGGCACGAAGTAGTACTTGCCGTCCTCGCCCTTGGACAGCTGCTTGGCCGCGTCGCTGAACCCGGAGCCTATTTTCTCCCATACGTCGTCGATGGGGCGGGCCAGCTTCTTCTTGGCGAAGTACTGCATGCGGTAGCCCGCGAACCAGGTGAAGACGTCGTCCGGCGTGCCCTGGAGGTAGGTGGAGATGCTCTTCTGGAAGGTGTCGTGGTCGACGGTGTTCGTCTTGACCTTGAGGCCGCTGTCCTCGGTGAAGGCGCCGGTGACGGCGGAGTAGGCCTTCTTGGGGGTGGCGTCGGCGCCGTTGGATCCGAAGGTCACCGTCTTGGGGTCGGCGGCCGGTCCGCCGCCGCAGGCGCTCAGGAGCGGCGCGGCGAGGGCGGCGGCGCCGGCCCCGAGGGATCCGCGGACCACGGTGCGGCGGCTGGGCGCGCGGGCGGGGAAAGGCGCATGGCTGGACTCAGGGGCGGGGAAAGGCGTGCGGCTCGGCTCAGGGGCGGGGAAGGGTCTGCGGCTCTGCTGCGTCATCGCGACTACTCCTAGTACGTGTCTATGCCGATGAAGGACTGGATCGCGGTGGCCGCGGCCCCGCGCGCCCACTCCTCGAAGGGCAGCGGACGTGTCATCACGTCGCACTGCGCGGCCGTGCCGAAGGCGGACGCGGTGAACGCCTCGCGGATCTGCTCGGCGAACAGGTCGTACGCGGCGAGACCTTCGCCGGAGATGATCACTCGTTGCGGTCCCAGGACGTTGACGACGGCCCCGATGGCACGACCGATCGCCTCCCCGGCGCGCGCATAGGCCTCGCGGGCGCCGGGATCACCCCGGTGCGCGAGGTCCAGGGCCCCGGCGGAGTCGGCGACCGGCGTGCCGGTCACCTCGCGGACGCGGCGGATGATCGCGGCGTCACCGGCGATCGCCTCCACGCAGCCGGTGTTGCCGCAGTGGCACTCCGGGCCCAGCGGGTCGATCGGCAGATGGCCGATCTCGCCGGCGACGCCGTGCGCGCCGGAGACCACCTTGCCGTGCACCACGAGCCCGCAGCCGATGCCCGCGCCGACGGTCACCAGGGCGAAGTCGGAGATGCCCGCCCCGGCGCCGAACCACTGCTCGGCGACGGTCAGCGCGCGGACGTCGTTGTCGACGGTGACGGGCAACCCGGTGACGGTGGTGGCCAGTTCGGCGAGCGGCACGTCGCGCCAGTCCAGGAAGGGCGAGTAGCGCACGACCCCGGCGGCGCGGTCCACGTCGCCGGATACGGCGATGCCGAGCCCGCGCACTTCCACGCCGAACCCCTCGGCCTCCGTGAGCAGTTCCTGTACGAGCCCGGAGATCGAGGCGAGCACGGCTCCGGGATCGCGGTCGGTGACCGGGAGATGGCGGGCGACGCGGATACGGCAGCACAGATCGGCCAGGACCGCGATGATCTCGTCGCCGGTCACCTTGACGCCGATGAACAGGGCCCGTCCGCCGTCGACCCGCACCAGGGTGGCGGGCCGCCCGAGGGAGGGCCGCGCCTCCTCGTCCGCTCCCTCGACGAGGTAGCCGGCCGCCATCAGCGGCCGTACCGCCTTGGTGACCGCGGCCGAGGAGAGCGCGGTCCGCCGGGAGATCTCGATCCGGGTGAGCGGGCCGTGGGTCAGAACAGTGGTGAAGACCTGGGAAGCGGCAGGTGTGGGTGCCGGGACCACGTCGATCCGAGGGGTCGTCGAGCGCATGGCCGAAACGTAGGGGGTGTTCTTTTCCTCTGTCAATGAAAGAAGCAAGCACCTTTCAAAACCCAATCCAGAGGACCTACAGCTTTCAAATGGGCGCCATGACAGGGGTGTTGACAGCTGATCGAAGGAAGTGTTGGCTGCCGCATGTTCTCAAGGCGCTATCTCAACGTGAGGATCCATGCCTGTGATCTCCTTCGCCCCTGAGACCGGGGTCTGGCTGCTCTGCACCCCGCACACCTCCTACGCGCTCCGGATCGACGGGACCGGAGCGCCCTGCCACCTTGCGTGGGGACCGCGGCTGACCCTGGCCCAGGCACAGGAGTTCGCCGCTCCCCCTCCCCCGTCCCCCAGCAGTTTCGAGGGGCGGCCACCGGTCGGCGAGGAACTGCCCGTGGACGGCGGGGCACGGTACGGAACCCCCTCCCTCCAGGTGCGCTTCGCCGACGGCACCCGCGCCATCGAATGGCAGGCGACAGGCCACCGCGTCCAAGAGCCGGCGCCCGGCACGACCGAACTGGCCCTGGAGTTCCGCGACCGGCACTACCCCCTGCGGATCACCCTCCACTACCGCGTCCACGACGACAGCGACGTCATCGAGCGCTGGTGCGTGCTGCGCAACACCGGCGAGGACCCCGTGACACTCCTGCGCGCCGACTCGGCCGCATGGACGCTTCCGGCGAGGGACGACTACCGGCTCAGCCATGTCACGGGCCAGTGGTCCGCCGAGACCCAACTGCACCGGGACCGGGTGCCGTTCGGCGAGACGGTGTTCACCAGCCGCAGGGGCATCACCGGCCATCACGCGAACCCCTGGGTGATGCTCGACGCGGGTGACGCCACCGAGGACCACGGGCAGGTGTGGAGCGCGGCCCTGGCCTGGAGCGGCAGCTGGCGCGTCACCGTGCAGCGCACCCACGACGGCCGGACGGGATTCACCGGCGGCGCAGGACGCGACGGCATGACCCAACCCCTGCAGCCGGAAGAGGAGTTCACCACCCCGCGCCACGCCGGCCTGTACGCGGAGGGCGGCTTCGGCGCGACCAGCCGCGCCTGGCACGCGTACGTCCTGGGCCATGTGCTGCCCCACGCCGACGAGGTGCGGCCGGTGCTCTACAACTCCTGGGAGGCCACCGGCTTCGACGTCGACGAAGCGGGCCAGAAGGCGCTCGCGGCCCGGGCGGCGGCCCTCGGCGCCGAGCTCTACGTCATGGACGACGGCTGGTTCGGCGCGCACCGCCGCGAAGGCTCGGGGCTCGGCGACTGGACGCCGTCCCCGACCCGCTTCCCCGACGGGCTCACCCCCCTGGTGCGCGAGGTGCACCGGCTCGGGATGCGCTTCGGCCTGTGGGTGGAGCCCGAGAGCGTCAGCCCGGACAGCGATCTCTACCGCCGCCACCCGGAGTGGGTCCTGCACTTCCCGCACCGCACCCGCACCGAACTGCGCGGCCAGCTGGTGCTCAACTTCGCCCGCCCCGACGTCGCGGAGTGGGCCCACGGGTGGCTGACCCGCCTGGTGGCCGACCACGGCATCGACTTCCTCAAGTGGGACATGAACCGCCCCTTCAGCGAGGCGGGCTGGCCGGAGCACGCGGACGGCGCGGACCGCCTGGAAACGGCGTACGTGCACAACCTCTACGGCGTCATCGACCGGCTGCGCGCCGACCACCCCGGCCTGCGGATCGAGGCGTGCAGCGGCGGGGGCGGCCGGATCGACCTGGGCATCCTCTCCCGTACCGACCAGGCGTGGACCTCGGACAACACCGATGCGGCGGACCGCGTCCTCATCCAGCACGGCTACGGCCAGATCTACCCGTCCCGGGCGATGGCCGCCTGGGTCACCGACGTGCCCAACCAGCTCACCGCCCGGTCGGTGCCGCTGCGCTTCCGCTTCCATGTCGCGATGGCCGGGGTCCTGGGTATCGGCGGTGATCTGACCCGGTGGACCGACGCCGAACTGGCCGAAGGAGCGGACCTGGTGGCCCAGTACAAGCGGGTGCGCCATCTCGTGCAGCACGGGACGCTGCACCGGCCGCGCGGCCCGGTCGACGACGGTCCCGCCGCGGTGCAGTACACGGCCGAGGACGGCAGCGAGGCGCTGCTTCTGGTCTGGCAGCGCTCCCCGCGCCATGGCTCCCCGCGCCCGGTACTGCGCCCGGGAGGTCTCGACCCCGCCGCCCGTTACCGCGACGCCCGCACGGGCGCGGTGCATTCGGCCGCGGTGCTCGGCGACTACGGCCTGCGGCCCGAGCTGCCGCCGGGCGACTGGGCGAGCGCGGCGGTGCACCTGGTGCGCGTGTCCTGACCGGACGGCGCGCCCGTCCATCCCCTCGGGTCAACTCGTCTGCTGTGTCGGTCAGTTGCCAAGCGGGTAGTACACAGGAGGGCTGCGCACACGGGACAGGGCTCACGGCGTGAGCCGAGGGGCACCGTCACCGGGCGCGGAACAGGGCGCGCATGCATCGGGGGGACCGAGTGGCACGTGAACCACGGCGACTGACGCTGACCGAAGCCATCGAGTCGCTGCGCCAGGACTTGGCTGCCGCACAGCAGCAGGGCATCGGCAGGACCGTCGGCTTCTCCGTCGACGGCATCAGTGTCGAACTGGACGTACAGGCCGAACAGAGCAACAGCGTCGAGGGCGGCGTCTCGTGGTACGTGACGGCGAAGCGCGGGCGGACCCGCGTCAAGCGCACCGGGACCCGCCTGGTCGTGACGCTGACGCCCCGCGGCGTCCTGAACGTCGGGGATCGCGGCGAGCGGCCCCGGAACGCTCCGCCGCCCCACTCGCCGGGGCACGCGGCCCCCGGCGCGGGAGAGTGATGCATGGTCGGCTCCGCACGTCTTGTGCCGGACCGGCTGGTGGAGATCAGTGTGCGGGACGCGGAAGGGCGCCATGTCGGGTACGGCTCGGGCTGGGTCATCGACACCGATCTGATAGTGACCGCCGCGCATCTGCTGGTGCCGGAGGAGCCCTTGGGCCGGCCGGCGGCGGCGAGGGGGCTCGTCGTCGAAGTGCGGCAGGGCATGCACGCGGCCCATCTGCCCTGGCACCCCTGCGAGATCATCTGGAGCGGCCTCGCGCCCGTGCCCGTCGTGCGTGACACCCGCTCGGCAGCGCGCCCGCGCTGGGGCACCGACGACGGCATCGGCCGCGCTCTCCCGCTGGATGCGGCACTGCTCGTCGTGACCGGCTCGGGCTGGCAGCCGCCGGAGCGGGCCGGCAATCCCCGCCTCGGGCTCGCCGAGGCCGACATCACCGAGTTCCAGATCTTCGGCTTTCCCAGTTTCAACTACGAGGAGCGGTACGCCCACAATCCTTTTCAGGGCGGCGGCCGGCTCAGGCCCGCCCACCTCGCCCGGTCGGAACTGATGACCTTGAACGTGACGGAGGAGGACTGCCCGGCCCGGGGCGCCGACTGGGGCGGCATCTCGGGTGCCGCCGTCCTCGTCGACCAGCGGCGCACCCTGGTCGGGGTCGTCCTGCAGAGCGACGTGAGCAGCCGCACGACGCTGACGGTGCTGCCGGTCGAAGCGCTCCAGGAGGACGACGGCTGCTGCCGCCGCCTGGCCGAACACACCGGTGGCTTCAGCGAGCCGCACAACAGACGCAGGGTCCTTGCCGAGGTCCGCGCCCAGCTGGAGAGAGCGGAATCCCTGCACGGATACGCCGCCCGCCTCGCGCTGCTGCGCCGGCTGTTCCCGGAGGTGGCCGGGGACGCCGAGGAGACCCGCCTCCCGGCCGAGTGCCTGCTGCCGCTGCTCGTCGACCTGTGCGCCGCGAGGCCCACCGGCATGAGTGATCTGGTGGCGGCGTACGAACAAGCCCATCCCCGGGACCGGGCCGTCGCGGCCGGACTGCACTTCCGGGTGGACGAGCTGGAGGCCCTGCGCCAGATCGGCACCGAGGGCTGGGTCCAGCTGCGCTTGGTCCTGGCCCGGTTGTACGAGTCGGACCTGAACGAGAATCCGGTGTCCGCGCTCTACGCGCGCGCCACCAGGTCCCTGAGCGAGGGGATGCCCGCGCACTGCGACGGGTTGTGGAAAGCGTTCGTCAATCTCGCGGGCAGCAACATGCCCTCCGAGGGCCTGCCCCCGGCCGTGCACTTCCTCGAACTGGTCGCCAGCGCGGTCGGCGGGGCGACCGCCAAGGAGATCCAGGCGCACAGCCGCGCCTGGGCCCTGCGCCTGGAGACCGCCCGGCAGGGCTCCGCCGGGCGCACGGACACGGGATGGCCGCCCGTGGTCGCCGCAACCACCGCGCCGCGGCGCACGAGCTACCCCGAGCAGGTCGACACCCTGCGCAGCAGCCTCGCCAAAATCCCCGTACAGCCCGCCACTTCCGCGAAACTCCTGGTCGAGCTGGAGCCCGACCCCGGCAACGATCCGGACGACTGGGCGGTGTCCTTCTACTTCCACTGCCGGCCGCTTCCCGGCACCTGGCTGCGCCTGCCGCTGCCGCACACCGAGCGCAGCATCCGCCTCGCCGATCTGCTGACCCGGGTCGATCTGGCCAGGGAGCGCCTCAAACGGGACTACGGCGTGCCCGGCGAGCGGATCGACGTCGAGTACGTGCTGCCGCTCGACCTCATCGACCACCCGGACACGTTGATACGCCGGGGCGCGCTGCCCGAGTTCGGGATGTCCTTCCCCTTGATCGTGCACAGCCGTGACCGGCTGCGGCACCCGCCGTGGTGCCGCACGTGGCGGGAGCGCTGGCGGCCCCTCAGCGGCCAGCCGGAGGCGGGCAGGCTGCTGCAGCTGGTGCGGGCGCTGAGCGAGGACGGGCGGGAGTTCAGTGGTGAGGAGCCGGTGGCGGGGCTTGTCCTTGCCCACAAACCCAGTTCGACCGAAGGGCGCAGGGACGTCACCAAGGCGCTGCGGCACGGGGTGCCGCTGGTGATGTGGCGCCACGACGACCGGGCGCAGCCCGACTTCTCCGTGCTGTTCACGCGCATCATGTCCGAAGGAGGCCTCGACGTACCGGAGTACGGCCGAGATGATGGCGGGGGTGGTGGCGCCGCTTCGCCCTGGACCGTCGGATGGCACCACCGGATCGTCATCATCTATGACACGCCGGACGGGTTGCCCGAGCTCATCTACGGAGCTGCTTCGTGAACTCGCCACTCAGTGCCAGGCCCCCGGCCCATACCGACGCCGCCCCGGGCCCTTATCTCGGCACCGGTGTGCCGCACGAGCCGTCCGCCGTCGTGCCCGCTCCCCCGCCGTGGCGGACCTACGCGGGAGGCCCCGACCTGGCGCCTGCCCCCGACGACGCGGCAGAGGCCGAGCGCAGGCTCGGAACGGCGACGCGGGCGGCGCTGGGCCTGCAGACCGCGGCCGGCGAAGTGGCCGCGGTGAACGCGGCGCTGGCGCTGCGCAAGCCGCTGCTGGTCACCGGCCCGCCCGGAGTGGGCCGCTCCGCGCTGGCGTTCCGGATCGCCCGGGAGCTGGGGCTCGGCCGCGTCCTGCACTGGACGGTGACCGGCGCATCGGTGCTCCGGGACGCGCTGTACGCGGCCCGCCCAACGCAGCAGGGCGGGACGAAGGTACGGCTCGGGCCGCTGGGCACGGCGCTCCTTCCGTACGGGCGGCCCCGCGTCCTGCTCGTCGAGGGCCTGGACCGCGGCGACTTCGATCTGCCCGTCGAACTGCGCGCGGTGCTGCGGCGCGGCGGCTTCGACATCCCGGAGCTGGCCGATGAGGCATCGGCCCGGGTCATGACCGACGACCCGGGCGTGCCGGCACCGGTGGCGCGCGGCGCCGTCGCCTGCCACGAGCTGCCGATCACCGTGATCACCGCGGGGCGGACCAGGGTCTTCCCGGCCGATTTCATGGCGGACTGTCTGCACTGGGAGCACCCGGTGCCGACGGCGGCGGAACTGACGGCAGCGGTCAGAAGCCGGGCCGGGATCACCGACAGCGCCGATCCACGCCTGCTCACCCTGGTCACCGAGCTGGCCGAGGCCTGGTCCGACGATCCCCGTGCGCTGGGCGGGCTGACCGTGACCCGGGCGCTGGACGCGGTCACGCTCGCCGCCGCCGTACCCTGGCCGCCCGACGAGACCCCGGATGCTGTCGCGGCACGCCTGCTCGGCCTGCTGCGGGGACCGGCCCGGGAGCCATGAGCGAGCGCCGATTCCTGGACCGGCTCGACAGCGCGGTGCTCGGCCGTCCCCTGAGCGCCGGGGAGCCGCCCGCTGCGGGCTCGGCTCCCGGAGACGCCCCCGACTGGACGGTGGTCGCGCGCAGCCTGCACCGCCTCGGCCACACGGACGGCGGCCGACAGGTCAACCTGGTGCTCGACACGACCGCAGGGATGGCGCTGTGGGAGCCGGTGACGTCCCGGCTGCGGGCCGTACTGCGCGGGCAACGGGGCCTGCGCGTGACCGAGTCGGACTGGGACGGCAGTTCCGCCCGCGGACCTGACCGCTTCCCGGCCGGCAGCCGCAGCCGCCTGATCCTGGTCGTGACCGACGCCCTCGGCCCGGCGTGGCGGGACGGAACCGCGGCGGCCGCCCTGGCGGACTGGGCCTCCCGGCATCCGGTGGCCTGTATCCATCTGCTGCCGCAGCGGCTGTGGCCGCGCTCCGGACTGCCCATGCGGCGCATCCGTCTCTCCTCTCCCGCCCTCGGCGCCCCCGACGCTCCCGGCCGCGAGGTGCGCGGCATCCTCGTCGGCGCCAACGCCCTCGCCCCGCAGGACACCGCGCTGCCCGGCGGGGTTGTCCCGCTCCCCCTGCTCCCTCTGCGCGGCCGGTGGATGGCGCGCTGGGCCCGCTGGCTGACGGGCACCGCCGACGGCTGGACGGAGTTGCCCGCGTACGCGATCGCGCCGCCCGGCGCGCCCGGACCGGCGTACGAGGAGCAGGGCGCAGCGCCCGCCACCGACGCGGCGGGCAAGGTCGCCGCCTACCGGGCGGGCTGCTCGGCGCCCGGCGCGGCGCTCGCATCGCTGCTGGCCGCCGCGCCGTTGACGCTTCCGGTGATCCAGGCGCTGCGCGAGCGGTTCGCACCGGCTGCCGGACCCGCCGATCTGGCCGAGCTGCGGGCCTTCGGCCTGCTCGAACCGGCGCCGGGCACAGACGGCTTCGACATGGACGACGGCATCCGCGCACTGCTGCTCGACGGCGCGCGGCGCACCGACACCAAGCGTGTCCTCATGTCGCTGGACGAACTCGTCCCGCAGCCCGCCGTCCGGACGCTTTCAGGCCCCGACGGCGGCTACTTCACCTCGGTGGTCACCTCGCCGGCCACCGCTCCGCCTCCCGCCGTGCGGGCGGACAACGCCCGCCTGCTGCGGATCGAACAGCTCGTCCTGCGCGCACTCGCGGGCCCCTTCCAGGAGCGCGCCCGGCTCCTGGGACAGGCGCTGGCCGACCGGCAGAGCGAACGGGCAACCACCACCGCGTCCGCCGACGTCGGCACCCGAGCCCGAGGGGGAGGATCCATGACCAGTGCGCCCGTTCCGGAGGGAATCCCTCCACAGGATCCACCCGCCCCGCCACGGCACGCCGCGTCCTCACCGGTCGTGTGGGAGAACGTGCCCCCGCGCAACCCCAACTTCACCGGCCGCGAGCGGCTGCTGGAGCAGCTGGCGGAACGCCTGGGCAGCGGCGGGACGGCTGCCGTGCTGCCGGAGGCCATGTACGGCCTGGGCGGCATCGGGAAGTCCCAGCTGGCCGTCGAGTACGTCTACGTGCACCAGAGCAAGTACGACCTGATCTGCTGGATATCGAGCGAGCGCGCCTCCGGCATCATCAACGGCCTGGCCCAGCTCGCCCCGCGCCTGGGCATCAGCCACGGACCCGAGGCACGCACCACGGTGCCGGCCGTGCTGGACGCACTGCGCCGCGGAACCCCCTACAGCCGCTGGCTGCTGGTCTTCGACAACGCCGATAACGCCGAGGCGCTTGCGCCCTTCCTGCCCAACTCCCGCCTGGGCACCGTCCTGATCACCTCGCGCAACCCGCACTGGGAGAACGTGGCGCGCTGCCTCGAGGTGGACATCTTCGAACGCGCCGAGAGCATCAAGCTGCTCAACAAGCGCGGCCCGGAGCTGACCGAGGAGGACGCCGACGAGCTCGCGGACGCGCTGGGCGACCTGCCGCTCGCCATCGAGCAGGCCGCGGCGTGGCGGGCCGAGACGGGCATGCCGGTCCAGGAGTACCTTCGGCTGTTCAAGGAGAAGCGCAGCGAGCTGCTCTTCGAATCCGCGCCGTACGCCTATCAGCAGTCGATCGCCACCGCCTGGAACGTCTCCCTGGACCACGTCGAGCAGACCAACCCCGAGGCCATCCAGCTCCTGCAGGTGTGCGCCTACTTGGCGCCCGAGCCGATCCCCCGGGATCTGTTCTCCAATGCGCACCGCGGCTCCATCGCCCCGCAGCTGGACGCGGCCCTCGCCGATCCGCTGCGCCTGAGCCGGGCCATCCGGGAGATCAAGCGGTACTCGCTGGCACGCCTCGACCTGCGGACCGACTCCTTGCAGATCCACCGGCTCGTCCAGGCCGTGCTGATCAACCGCATGACGCCGCTGCAGCAGGAGCAGATGAAACACGGCGCCCGGATGCTCCTCGCCTCGGCCGACCCCCGCAATCCGGAGTCCCACACGACCTGGAACCGCTACTCCATGCTGTATCCGCACGCCGTGGCCGCCGACGCCATCCACTCCACGGATCCCTGGGTGCACAGCCTGGTGGTCGACATCGCCAAGTACCTCCAGCGCTGGGGGGATCACGAGAGCGCACAGCGCTTCACCGAGGAGGCGTACGAAGCGGCCCGCGAGCTCTTCGGACCCCGGGACGACAAGACCCTCACCCTGGCGTTCTGGCTCGGCTGGACCCACTTCAGCATGGGGCACTACAAGGAGGCGGCCGAGATCAACCGGGTGACGCTCGCGGCGTACGAGTCCGCGCAGCTCCCTTCCCGCGTACCGGTGTCCGAGATCCGCGAGAGCCATCTGGAGGCCATGGGCGCCGTCGCCGCCGACCTGCGGGTCACGGGCGACTTCGACGACGCGCTCGCGCTGACCCAGCGGGTGTACGACCAGGCGACGGCGGCCATCGGCACGGACGAACCGACGACCATGAACGCCGCGCACAATCTCGCGGTGTGTCTGCGCCTGGTCGGCCGCTTCCAGGATGCGTACGAACTGGACTGCACCACCTGGGAGCTGAAGCAGTCGCTGCTGGGCACCGACCACGAACTGACCCTGCACACCCGGGTCGGGCTGACCATAGACGAGCGCGAGCTGGGCCGTTACGCCCACGCCCGCGAACGGCAGGAGGAGGTGGTCGCCAAATACCAGCAGATCCAGGCGGACAGCCCGGCCGCCCTGTTCGCCAAGCGCGTCCTGGCGGTGGCCCGGCGCAAGGCCGGCGATCACCGCGGCGCGCTCGAACTCTCTGAGGAAGTCCTTGGACTGATCGTCGACCGTTTCGGGTTCGGCCAGGAGCATCCGGACACGATCGCCGCGTCGCTCAGCCTCTCGGTGGACCTGCGGCACGACGGACAGCTGGAACGGGCCAGGCAACTGGCCGACGTCTGCTGCCGCCGCTACCGGCGCATCTTCGGATCACAACACCCGCACACCGTCTCGGCGGAGGCAAACCTCGCCATCACCCTGCGCCTGGACGGACGCCCGCGCGAGGCGTACGAGGTGGACCTGCGCGCCCACGAAGCGCTGGCCCAGAAGCTGGGCGAGCAGCACCCGCTGACCCTGGTCGTGGCGACCAACCTGGCCAGCGACCTGGCGGCACTCGAACAGCACGAGGAGGCGCTGGCGCTGGGCACGGCGACGCTCGCACGGTGCATCGAGGTACTGGGTCCGGTGCACCCCTCCACGCTCAGCACTGCCGCGAACCGGGCCCTCGACCTCGACGCGGTGGGGCGGCACGAGGAGTGCGACGAGCTGCTGCGCACGGTCCTGGACGAGTTGCGCAGGCAGCTGGGCCCGGCGCATCCCGCGACCACGAACCTGGCCGCGCGGACCCGGGCCAACTGCTACATCGACCCGCTACCGCTCTGAGGGTCCGCGGGAAAGGACTCCGCAAGACGCACCGGATCGACGCCACCGCCCAGTTCGGCGTGTACCGCCATCACGAACTCGGGCCGGGTCAGCAGGGTGTCGGCCGCCGGATGGTGCTCGGCCCGCAGGGCAAGGCCGAGGCCCACCCACGCCTCGGGTTCCCCCTCTTCGAGGATGCGGTCCTCGAACCGCTGCCGGGCCAGGGCCGTGTCACCGGTGACCAGGGCGACGTCCTCCGGGCGGGCGCCTTCGACCACCGCACCCGGATCGGGACGCAGCGCGCGCAGGGCGCCGGGGTCGGCGAGCAGGCGGCGCAGCAGGACGGCGCGGGTGTCGAGTCCGCGGCGCGGGCTGCCCGGCACGATGACGTCGGCGCCCCGGGGCAGCCGGACGGGACGCATTTCCGCGTAGGCCATCGCGGCGCGAGCGACCTCGCGGGGATCGGCCCGGACGTGGTGGGCCCGCCAGGACGCGTAGTGGTCGGCGGCAGCCTGCCGGGCCGCGTCCAGGGACCTTGGGTCGACCGGCTCGTCCTGCCAGGCGGTCAGGCGTGCGGTCAGCTCGCCGGTCAACTCCCGTCCCAGGTCGGTCAGTCGCTCCGCGTCGCGGATGCCGTGCAGGGCGCGCAAGGTCTGTTCGCGCCACAGGGCGAACTCGAACGCGCCCAGCGGATTCTGCCTGCGCCGATAGAAGCGGGTGACGCCGAAAAAGGCGTACACCCCTTGCAGGAGTCCGCCGAGCGGGCGCGGGTCATCACGCCAGGGTGCGTAGAAGCGCTTGGTGCCGCCGTCGCGGTAGAGGGTGAACAGATGCATGAAGGCACCGAGTTTGTTGTGCTGGAACTCGTGCACCAAGGTGGCCGCGAACTGTTCCGCGTCGTCGGGCTCCGAGGCGACCAGGGCGCCGAACGCGTCGCCCGAGGAGGCGCTGTGCGGGCGGTAGGGCTCCGCGCGCGGCCGTGGCACCACCGAGCTCAGGCCTTTGGCCGCGGCCCGGGACGTCTCCGGGTCGTCGTGGGCCAGCAGGCGCCAGGCCTCGTCGAAGAGCGCGGAGTAGCGGTCGGCCGTGTCGTGCGGCTGCGGCGGCTGGGGGGCGCGCAGCGCCCGGAAGGGATCGAGGTCGTCGAGTACGACCGTGCAGCCGTCGCCGCCCAACTCCCGCAACGGGACCCAGCCGGGCCCGCCCCTGCGCACCTCGCCGACCAGCACCGTGCCGGCCCGCGCGGACACCTCGGCGCTGCCCCACCGGCCCTCGGCTCCCGGCACTCTGGCCCCGCCCAGCATCGGCAGCACCACCCACCCGTCCCGGACCGGAACCGTGGTGCGGAAATCCACCCCGGCGAGCACCGCGGCGGACGCCGCCACCGCGTGCAACTGGCCGAGCTCGACCCACAGGGGCGATTCACCCGCCACGCTGCCGCGCACACGGCGCAAGGCGTATGCGGCCCAGGTGCCGACGGTGGGGTAGAGCAGCAGGCGCTCCACCGGCTCGGAGGCGGTCTCCCAGGCGCGGGTCAGCAGCTGCCACCCGTCATCGAGGGCAGAAAGCGGGGCGGTGGGGATGCCGTCGGCGGCGTCGATGAGCGCGCGCAGGAGAAGCAGCCGCCAACTGCGCTCGGCGGCACGCAGCGCATCCACCGCGTCCGGACCGCAGGCGCCGGACAGCAGATCGCGGTAGGGCTCGAGCTCTACGCGATGGGGTCGCAGCGGTCGTCCGTCGTGCGGTTGCGGCGGACGTACGTCGTGCGGTTGCGGCCTTGGTGCGCGATGCGGTTGCGGCCGTTGTGCGTCGACATCCATGTCAGCTCCCGGGTCCAGCCGCGTGCGCGCTACTCGTCGCGCTGCGGGTTGTAGCCACCCATGCTGCTGGCCGGATCATCGATCCGGCTCAACAGCCGCTGCATCGACGCCTCGACAAGTGCGGCATCAAGGGTGCGCGCGTCGGCAGGGCTGACCGCACCGAGGTCAACCAGCTCTGAATCGACACCATTCTGCTCAGTCACACCGCACTCACATCTATGAACGGGCGGCGATGCTTGCCGCAACCGGACATGCCTCGGCCCTACGGGAACTCGACAGCCCCAGGCGGCTGCCGGGTCACGATAGCGCGGCACATTGGCAGATATCGAATAAATTTGGAAAGGGCTCGATCGCTTTCACGTGCCTGCCTCAGAAGCTCCCCCTGAGCCCCGCCCGTTGAATGATTCGCACGTCATATCGGCGGGTGAACGACGTTCAGCCGGGGCGACGGGGACAGCCGGGCGCACGGGTTATTCGGCGGCCATGGCACGGCGGACGCTCTCGTGAAGCAGGGCGCGGCGCTGCTCGTGCAGCTCCTCGGGCTCCTCGGCGGTAGCGGCGTAGACATTGCTGACCGGCGACCACGCCATGGACATCGCGATGACCATGGCCATCACGTCGAACGGATCCCCCGCGCGCACCCGGCCATCGGCCTGCGCCTCGGCGATGGCACCCAGCTTGTGGTCGTCGAGACGGTCGGGATTCTCGACCAGGTGACCGGCCGGGCGCCGCTCCAGGCGCGCCCAGGTGGCGAGGCGGATGAGGTCGGGGCGCAGGAGATACTCGTCGTAGAGGCGCACCGCCCAGTCGGCGAGATCCGCGGCGTCGATCGGGACGACGTTCACGATCCGCTCCAGCGAACCGAAGAAGATGGCGTCGAAGAGCCCTTCCTTGTTCCCGAAGTAGCCGTAGAGCTGCGCCTTGTTGGTGCGCGCGGCGGCCACGATCCGCTCGATGCGCGCCCCGGCGATGCCGTGCTCGGCGAACTCCTTGGTCGCCACATCGAGGATGCGCTGGTAGGTCGCGGCTCCGCGCGTGGTCAGGGGCTGGTCGGGCATGTCCGCGAGGCTACCAAACAGAACAGTTGGTTTGCCTGACGGCTGCCGGTCGTTCTACTCTCCAAATAGACCGAACAGTCTGTCTAAGGAGAACGAGCCATGAGGACCACTGTGAGCCTGCAGGCCGAAGGCCCGGCGGCAACGCTGCGACGGACGCCGCTCAAGCGCCGTGACCTGCGCCCCGACGACATCGCGGTCCGCGTGGACTACTGCGGGGTCTGCCACACCGACCTGCACGCGATCCAGTCCCGCGACGACGGCCGCCCCCTCGTGCCGGGCCACGAATTCACGGGCGCGGTGACCGAAACCGGGACGCAGGTCACGGACTTCGCCGTCGGCGACCCGGTGGCGGTGGGCAACATCGTCGACTCGTGCGGCACCTGCGCCATGTGCCGGGCCGGCCAGGAGAACTTCTGCCACGAGTTCCCGACGCTGACCTACGGCGGCATCGACCGATACGACGGGTCGACCACCCGGGGCGGCTACGCCCGCGAGTACGTCGTGCGCTCACGGTTCGCCTACGCCCTTCCCCCCGGCCTCGACCCGGCCGCAGCCGCTCCCCTGCTCTGCGCCGGGGTCACCGTCTGGGAGCCGCTGCGGGCCCTCGGCGTGGGACCGGGGACCCGCGTCGCCGTGGCGGGCCTCGGCGGCCTGGGGCACCTCGCCGTCAAGATCGCCGCGGCGCTCGGCGCCGACACCGCGGTCATCAGCCGGTCCCCGGACAAGACCGACGACGCCCTCCGCCTGGGCGCGCACGAGGTCATCGTCTCCGGCGATCCGGATCAGATGGCTGCCGCCCGCGACCGCTTCGACGTCGTCATCGACACCATCTCCGCCCCGCACGACCTCGGCCCCTACCTGCGCCTGGTCGCGATGGACGGAACACTCAGCCACCTCGGGCACCTGGGCCCCATCACCCTGGAGACCACCGACCTGCTCATCGGGCGCAAGAAGCTGAGCTCAGCGGGGAGCGGCGGCATCCCCGCGACCGCCGCCATGCTGGCCTTCTGCGCCGAGCACGACATCACCGCCGACATCGAACTGCTTCCCTCGGCCCGCGTGAACGAGGCCCTGGACCGCCTCCGGCGCAACGACGTCCGCTACCGCTTCGTGCTCGACATGTCCGACCTGGACTGAGGGTTTCCCCCCGGCCGAGGGGGCAGCGGCCGGGCCTACGCCACGGCCTCTGCCGGTTCGGCTTCGGGCGGCGCCAGCAGCCCGTGCAGGGCCGTGATGACCTGGCGGCCGGTCGGGGTGGTGAAGTCGCGCACGAGGTCGGAGGCGAAGCTGGCGACTCCGGTGACCCGGCCGCCGGCCGCCTCGATCTGACGGAAGGCGGCCTGCTCGGTACGTGCCGAGATTCCCCCGCAGGCGTCCAGGAGCACGGTCACATCGAAGCCTGCGGCGATGGCATCAAGTGCCGTGTGCAGCACGACGATTTCGCTGGTCACGCCGCACAGAGCAAGGCTCTTGCGGGGCTGGGCCGTGATGGCCAGGCGAGTGGGCTCATCGTCCCAGGCGCACGGTCCGCCGCGCACGAAGAGGGGAGCCGCGGGGACGGACGCCTCCTCGATGACCACGGGGCCGCCGGGGCGAGGCGCCGCCGAGAGGGTGACCGGGATGTCCAGGAGCTGGGCCAGTCGGGCGAGGAAGCCGACGGATCGCCTGATGGCGGCCGGTGGATTCGTGCGGCTGAGCTCGACGACCCCTTCCTGGAGGTCGGCGAGGTGCAATTGGACGGCGGCAGGGCTGAGCATGATCGAACCCCTTCGGTCACGGCATGAATCATTCACACTCTGAATGATTCGGTTACCGTAGCATGCTGCCCGTGGAACTCAGCAAGGTGAACGCCAGCGCCGTCTTCCGCTTCGGCGTGCTCGGGGCGATGGCCACCGATCTCTTCGCGGCCCGCATCGAGGCCCATGACCTCAAGCCCAAACACGTCGGATTGATGGTCGTACTGGACACCGGGCGAGCCTCGTCGCAGCTCGAGGTCGCGGGGGTGATGGGCGTCGCGCCCAGCCTGGTCGTGGCGCTCGCCGACCACCTGCAGAAGCTCGGCGCCGTTGAGCGGGTGAGGGACCCGGCCGACCGCCGCCGCCAGATCCTGACGCTCACCGAGCAGGGCCGCGAACTGCTCGCGGTCTGCGGGGACCTCGCACGGTCCGCCGACGCCGAATTCGCCGCGGACCTGACCGCGGCGGAGAGCGCCGTACTCACCGCCCTGCTGGACCGGCTGGCCGCCCGATAGCGCGCAGCAAGGCCTGGAGCACACGCCAGGCCCGGTTTCGGCGGCCCGTGTCGCCGGACCAGATGTAGACCGCGCTGAGAACGCAGACGAGCAGACAGACGATCGCCGAGACCGCCAGGGACAGCTGGACAAGGTGTGTCATGTGCGTGGCTTCTCCTGAGTACGAGGACGCGGGACCCGGAGGGATCCAACGCCTCCACGGTCCGACGACGGGCGACCGCCGATAGGGATCGGCCACGCGCGGCCGAACTCGTACGCACCGCATACGTGTTGTGACGCCTTGCACCAGCGCTTTACACAACTTGACAGTCCAGTCCGGCCACCGCATTCATGAACCACCCACGCGCGATGGTCGAGGCCTGCGATGATCGGGCCCCGTACGGCCGTCGAAGGGGGAACGATGACGTCGGCGACACCCCGCCCCCCGGCGGGGGCCGCACTGGAGCAACTCCGATACCGGCTCCAGCTGCTGCACCGACGGAGCGGTGAGCCCAGTTTCAGGGTCGTCGCGCAGCGCACCGGCAAGGCGATCAGTCACACGACCGCGGGGAACGTACTGCGCTGCGACAGCGCGCCCGGCTGGGGCCCGCTGGAGCTCATCGTGGAGGTTCTCGGAGGTGATCCGGAAGAATTCCGGGCACTGTGGATCGCTGTCCGCGACGAGGCGTCACCCCTTGCCCTGCCGACACCCACCGCCTGGGAAGAGGAGCCGAACGGGTCACCCCGGGCCGCTGCGTTGAGCCTTCCCGATCTCGACGCCGCGGAAGAAGACCTCCAGGAGCGTGCCGCCAAGCGCAGTCGCCGTGAAGGAGAGACGCGCAAGGAGCTGTTGCTCGCCCTGGAGGCGCGTGCTGATCTCAACGAACACCTGGCCTCTCTGAACCAGCAGTTGGGACGGGAGCGCGGGCGCAACGAGGAATTGAGCCGGCGGGTCGCCGACCTGGAGGCCGAACGGCGCGAGCACAGCCGGCGCATCGAGCGTCTGCAGGACGAACTGCGTGAGGCCAGAGACGAGCGGCTGACCCTCCTGGAGAACCTGGTCGGGCTCCACGCCCGTCGAGCAGAATTGAACTTCACCTGGGCCCGGGACGAGGAAGGCCGGCGCCACGACGCAGAGGCCACCCGCCGGGAGAGGGACCTCCAGGTGAATGATCTCCGTGAACGGCTCGGCGCGGCAGAGGGGCTGATGAGGTCGGTGCTGGCCTCCAGACCCGAAATCCCCCACGCTCCGGAGGACCATCCGCCGGCCCCGCCAAGGGAAGATCGAGCCACCTCCTGAATTCCGGAGAGTCCGGGCCGGTGGAGAGGCGCCGCCCCCGCCGTGCGCCGGCTTTCGAGCCAATCGGTCCTGCACGGCAACCTTTCGGGGATCGGCGACCACCACGAGGCGAGCCGCTCATCGGAAACTCCCCGAAGGAGACGTTCCCATGACCATCCCCCGCTCCCCCGTGCTCGCCCGGGTCCGATCCCGCTTACGCGAATCGACGCGCACCAGACGCCTGGCTTCCCTCGTCGGGGCCACGGGCATCGCAGCCGCGGCCGTGCTCGCCGTGCCCGGTACGGCTGCCGCACACGGCGTGGCCATGGTGCCCGGGTCGCGCACCTACCTCTGCTACAAGGACCTGCTCGCCAACTCCTCCACCCAGATGCCGACCAACCCCGCCTGCAAGGCGGCGGTGCAGGCGGCCGGCACCACGGCGCTGTACAACTGGTTCGCGGTACTCGACTCCAACGCGGGCGGCCGCGGCGAGGGCTACGTCGAGGACGGCAAGCTGTGCAGCGCCGGCGATCGCAGCCCCTACAACTTCGCCCCGTACAACGCCGCCCGTACCGACTGGCCCGTCACCCATCTCACCGCCGGCGCCGACATCGAAGTGAACTACAGCAACTGGGCGCACCATCCGGGCACGTTCAAGGTGTACATCACCAAGGCGGGCTTCGACCCGGAGCAGCCGCTGGGCTGGTCGGACCTGGAGAACATCCAGACCGTCCAGAACCCGCCGCAGAACGGCGGACCCGGCAGCGAGGCAGGCCACTACTACTGGGACCTGCAACTGCCCCAACGGACCGGTCAGCACATCCTCTTCGTCCAGTGGATCCGCTCCGACAGCCAGGAGAACTTCTTCTCCTGCTCGGACGTGGTCTTCGACGGAGGCAACGGCGAGGTCACCGGCCTGACCGGCGGCAAGCAGTCCGCCGCAGCGGTGAACGCACTCGGCGCCGGCAAGAAGAACACCCGGGCGGACGCGGTGCACGAAGGCCACCAGGAACACTCCGCCGACGCCACCCCGGCCATGGGGAACGCCGCATCGGACGCACCCGCGGACTCCTCCGCCGCCGGCCTGATCGGCGCCCTCGCAGGCGCCGGTGCCGTGGTCCTGGCCGGCGGAACCGTCCTGCACCTGCGCCACCGCCGGGCGACCACTGATCAGTAGGCGTCGCCGGTGCGGGGGGAGAGAGGGCCGCGTTCAGGCCATGCGGCCCTCCCTCTCCGACCGGCAGGGCACGCGGCAGTCCTCGGCACCTGTCGCCTCACGCATACGTTGTTGACGACATGGTGAATGCCGTAGGCGCGGAGACTCGATAGATGTCGATCCGGGCGACTCGCCGGTCTCTGGTGGTCATGTCGATGACTGCGAGCAGGTGACCGCCGGGGGCGATGGCATGGACTCGCCTGCCTGTGACGAGCACCGCTGTGCTGGCTCGGATTCGTTCGGCGAACAGTGTTGTCTCCTCGGCGATGGCTGAGGCGCCGGTGACGACGGTTGGTGTGCCTGGCGGGACAAGGGCGCTGTCGGCGGTGCGCACGCAGTCGTCGGTCATCAGGTCGAGCAGGCGGTTGATGTCGCCGCCGGCCGCCGCGGCGATGAACGCGTCTACGACCGCGCCTTCGACGGTCGTTGCAGGACCGGGTCCGGGTGCGGTGTGTTCGATCCGTCCGCGGGCCCGGCTCGCGTGCTTCTTTGCGTTGACGGTGCTGGTGCCGAGAGTCTGCGCTACCTCCTGGAACGGGACACCGAACAGGTCGTGCAGCACATAGGCGACCCGTTGGGAGGGCGTGAGCCGGCCGATGACCACCATCAGCGCGCGAGAGATGTTCTCGCGCCGCAGGTAGTGCTCGTCCGCCGCAAGGCTGTCTGCGGGGATCATGTCCGCGAGCAGGGGTTCCTCGCGACGACGGTTGCGTGTTCGTAGTTGGTCGAGGCAGACCCGGGTGAGAACCGTCGTCAACCACGCCGCGGGGTTGCGCAGCGCACCGGCTTCGGCGGTCGTCGCCTTGATCCAGGTGCTCTGCACGGCGTCTTCCGCGTCGCCGATGGATCCGAGCAATCGGAACGCGATCGCGGTCAGCTGCGGCCGGGCCGCTTCGAACTCCACAACAGATACCACCAGGTGTCACCTTTCCGCGGCGGGAGACGTCGGGACGGACGAGACCACCAATCTCGCATCCGAACCCCACCACCAGACGAGGAGATACCTGCTGATGAGCGTACACACCACCCGGTTCCGCACCGCTTCCCGACGGGTCCGCGCAGTGACCGCGCAGCTCGACGCGGAGTTCACCGTGGCGCATGCCGCAGCACTGCGGGGAATGCGGCGCACCGCGCTCCGGGACATCGGCCACGGCCCGGCACCGTGCTCGTACACGGTTGCGGGAAGGTGCAGCGCATGACGACAGTCCTGTTCGTCGCCACGCTCATGTGCATCGTGGCGGTCGTGTCCATCGCGCTCGCTGACTACGCCAAGGCGGGGTTCGTGTTGAAGAACTCGGCCGAGGTGCACGTTCCCGCCACCGCACTGCCTTACCTCGCGTCGGTGAAACTGGCCGGGGCGATGGGTCTCGTCCTCGGGCTGTCCGGTGCGCACTGGCTCGGCCTCGCGGCCGGCGCCGGTCTGATCCTCTTCTTCACCGGTGCCGTATTCGCCCACATCCGAGCACGTGTCTTCTACAACATCGCCTTCCCCGGGCTGTACTTGCTCCTCGCGGTAGCGACCGGCGCTTACATGGTCCACCTGGCGGTCGGATCATGACTCACGTGACGGCACCTGAAGAGCAAGCCGACCGGAAATTTGGTATTGACTGCGCCGAGTCACTCACGCCGGAATCTGCCGGCCCGCCTTATGAATTTCAGCCGAACCACGCGTTACGGGGAATTTGCACGCTACCGATGAAAAGTCAAACACCCCTGGCCAAACGGCACTTGGCGACCCGTTGCATAAATCTGCGAGGTCACCCCGCACAAGCCGGATTGCAACCAACCGCAATCCCCGGAGGTCACCGTGGTTGCAAGTACCACGTACGCCTCATGGAGGTTTTGCAATGCCCTCTCAAAACGTCAGCCGCCGGGTATTCCGTACGGCGTCGGCAGTGACGCTGGCTTTCGGTACGGCGCTGGCCGCTCCGCTCTTCCTGGCGGGGGCCGCCGCTGCCGCGGCGCCGGAGGCGACCGCCGCGTTCAGCCCGGCCGATCACGCGATCCTCTACACGGCCGCCACCGGACAGACCAACAAGGTGACCGTCACCGCGTCGATATCCGACGGCTCCGAAGAGATCACCTACGTGATCGACGACGCCGTCCCGGTCAGCGCGGGCGACGGCTGCTCGTATCCCGACAGCGCGGACCGCACCAAGGTGTCCTGCACGGTCGCCACCCTGGAGACCCAGGACCCGTACGCCACGCTGAAGTTGGTCCTCGGGGAGGGCGACGACAGCTTCGCCTACGACAACGCCACCGACCAGACCTACTACTTCGCCTCGGCAGACCTGGGTGACGGCAAGGACACCGCGACGCAGTCCGGCAGCGTCGACGGCAACTCCGTCAACGGAGGCGCGGGCGACGACAACCTCAGGGTCGGCGAGTACGGGGTGGTGCGCGGCGAGGACGGCGAGGACACCCTCCACGCCGCAGGAGGCAGCATCGCGCAGGGCGGCAACGACACCGACACGATCTACTCGGAAGGTGACGAGAGCGCTGCCGACGGCGGCGCGGGCAACGACGTGATCCAGGGCGGCGCCCAGAGGCAGAACCTCTCCGGCGGAGAGGGCAACGACACGATCCGCGGTGCGGCCGGCGACGACTTCCTGTACGGCGGCAAGGGCAACGACACCCTGTACGGCAATGACGGCAACGACACGATCTACGGAAACAGCGGTGACGACAAGCTGTACGGCGGCGCGGGCACGGACACCCTGTCCGGTGGCCCCGGCACGAACGTCGTCCACCAGGACTGACGCCGGATGACGTCCTCGGGGGTACCGCGCGATCAGCCGTGCGGTCTCCCCCGGGGGCGACGGCGTGCTCAGTGGAGCCGGTCGTAGACGAGGGCCAGCGTGCCGTGCTCGCCTGCCGTCTGGCTGACGAGCGCCCACTTCCCCGCGGGCAGGCCGTCGTCGAAGAGGCGCGGCCCGCCGCCCAGGAAGAGCGGGAAGACCGTCAGTGCCAGCCGGTCGACCTTGTCGGCCGCCAGCAGCGCCTTGATGACGCTGGCACTGGAGAGCACGAGAATGTCGCCTCCTTCGGTCGCCTTCAGGTCTTCGACCGCCTCGGCCGTCGGCTTGTCGACGATCGTCGTCCGCTCCCACGGTGCTTCGCCCAGAGTCGAGGACAGGACCACCTTCTCGGCGTCCACGAGCCACTTCGCGAATGCCTCGTCACGCGGGTCGGCGCCCTCCATACCGATGACGGTGGGCCAGAAGCCGAGGAAACCCTCGGCGTTGACCCGCCCGAGCAGGGTCGTCGTGGCGGATTCCCAGAGGCTGGTGAGGTGGTCCCGGGCGACGTCGCTGTGCGCGTACGGCATCACCCAGCTCATGTCCTGCGGGTTGTCCGGCGCGGCGTAGTGGCCGTCGAGGGAGAGGCTCATGTTGGTGACGACCCGGCGTCCCGCGGTGTGCTGCTGCTTCTGCTCGGTCACTTCGCGCTCCTTGTGTGGTCTGAGTCGTGCGAGTCCGTGGCGATGACTGCCGCGAGCTTGTCGAGGCTCTGGCCGAAGCCGATCTCGATGCCTGCGATGAAGTCCGCGGAGTCGACGGTGCTGTCAGTGATGCGCCAGTGGGCGTCGAGTTCCGTACTGCCGGGGCCGGACACTGGCCTCAGGCCGAGGTCGACGTGGGCGGTGAAAGCGGTGCCGCCGTCGGGAAGTTGCGGGGAGAGCCGGTAGGCGAGGTGCTCGCCGGGGCGTACGACGTCGACCACTCCCTCCGCGCGCCCGGCGACCGCGTCCGAGCCGTCGGTGTCCTCGGCGTCGCGGTACTCGTGAACGATGCGTCCGCCCTCGCGCGCCTCGAAGACGATCTCGGAGACACGGAGGTCGTCGGGCGTCCACCACCGGGCCAGCAAGGTGGCATCGGTCAGGTGCCGCCAGACCAGTTCGGGGCTCCCCGCCAGCGGTCGCCGGAACCTGAACGATCGGCCGTCGGCCCACCCCGACTCCTGCGCCGCGAGCCGTTCCGCATGGACGCTGACCCCGTAAGCGTCGTAAGTCGCGCGCGGGCCACCGTCCTGGTCAGCGGTGTCGGCGACCCGGTTGAGCTCGCCGGCCAGGTCCCGCAGTGCGGCGGACCGGAGCGCGTAGACGCGGCGCTGGCCGGTCCGTCGGGAGGTGACGACGCCGGCGCGCTCAAGGATCTGCAGGTGCTTGGTCGTCTGCGGCTGTCGCGCCTCGGCGAGTTGCGCGAGAACCCCGACGGGCCGGGGCCGCTCGGCAAGGAGGCTGACGAGCCGCCAGCGTGCCGGGTCGGCCAGTGCGGAGAGGAGTGCGTCCATGAGATCTAGTATTCGCCGCTACGAATATTCGCGTCAAGGAATATCTCAGAACCGGTGCGACCAACGCCTGTGGGAGCGCGGCGTCAGGTCCGCGCGCCCACAGGCTGTCCGGTGGCCGCCGCTATGCGGCGGCGGTGGTGGTGATGCGCCTGACCGCTTGGATCGTCAGTTCGCGGCCGTGCGGTGCGCCGTCGAGCGCGCGATGCAGGGTGAGTCCCTCGATGAGCGCGTCGAGTTGGCGGGCGGTGTCCGGCTCGAAGTGCTGTTCCAGCAGGTCCCGGCTGCGGGCCATCCAGGCCCCGGTCAGCTCCCGGTACTCCGGGCGCCGTGCGGCGAGGGTGTAGAGCTCCTGGGTGAGGATCAGGTCGCGCTGAGGACCATCGGAGAGCGCATGGATGAGGTCGGTGACGGCCTCCCGGGCCTGTTCGGGGCCCTCGACACCGCCCAGGTGGCGTTCGAAGACGGCCACGATGTGACCTGCGAAGAGGGTGAAAGCTTCGCGGAGCAGGTCGTCGATGCCGGTGAAGTGGTACGTCATCGAGCCCAGCGGCACGGCGGCTCGCGTGGCGATCTTGCGGTGGGAGACACCCGCGACGCCCTCGTCGGCGATGTGGTCGAGGGTGGCGGCGAGGATGCGCTCGCGCCGCCGGGGATCCGCGTGTCCGGTGGCCATCGCGGGAGGCCTAGAGGCTGCGGACGGGGCGGGCGGGATTCCCGACGGCCACGACATCGGCGGGGATGTCCTTGGTGACCACCGCTCCGGCGCCGATGACGCTGTTGTCCCCGATGGTCACTCCGGGGCAGACGATGACACCGCCGCCGAGCCAGACGTTGTCCCCGATGGTGATGGGCAGCGCGGCCTCCAGCTTGTCGCGCCGGGGCTGCGGCTCCACCGGGTGGGTGGGGGTGAGGAGTTGGACGTTGGGCCCGATCTGGCAGTCCTCGCCGATGGTGATCCGGGCGACGTCCAGCGCGGTGAGCTGGTAGTTGACGAAGGTGCGGGCCCCGATGCTGATGTTGCTGCCGTAGTCGACGAACAGGGGCGGCCGCACCTCGGCGCCCTCGCCCAGCGAGCCGAGCAGTTCGGCGAGGACCGGCCGGGCCTTGCCGGGGTCCTCCAGGCATTCGGCCTGGTAGCGGGCGGCGAGCCGCACGGCACGCTGCTGCCTGCGGGCGATCTCCGGGTCGTCGGCGATGTAGAGGTCGCCCGCGAGCATGCGCTCCAGGTTGGTGCGCGGGTCGTCGGCAAAGTAGTCGGTCGGCATGCGTACGATCGTACACTCCGGAAGGTACGAACGTACGCTCTGTGCACGGCGCCCGCTCATAGGCCCGTATCGGCGGGGTACCAGGTAGCGACAGCGGTATCCGGTATCCGTATTCGTCGAATCCGAGGAGGTACGTGCCATGCGCGCCTTCAAGCGCTGGCTCGACCGCAGTCTGGCCGCGCAGGCGGTCGTCATCTTCGTGCTGGGCGTGGGAATCACCGCGCTGTTCCGCCGGAACGAGCATCCGGTCGTGTGGGTGATCCAGGGCATGCTCTACACCGCCATCGCCGTCACCATCGTGGCCGTGCAGCGTCGCAAGGCCGGCCGCGCCGCCGGCACCGACGCGCGCGGGGCCGCCGACCTCAACCGCAAGATCCGGCACCGCGAGGTGCCGAAGGACCCCGACGAGCGGGCGAGCATGCGACGGCTCGTCGCCGCACACCTGGGACAGATGGAGCGGGCCCGCCGGTGGCTTCCCTACTGGCTGGGCGCCATGGGCCTGGTCGCCGTCGGCATGTTCGTCCTGGGGGCGGCCACCGGCTCACTGATCTTTCCGCTGGTCTTCGGGGTCGCTCTGCTCGCGTTCTGCTGCTGGGTCCTGTGGATGCGTCGCCGCACCCTCGACCGCTGCCGCTACATGCGCGCTTCCCTGCAAAGCTGAAGGCCGGGCCTGCCATGCGGTGTCATGAACGCTCGGCGCACGCCTCGGCCAGTACCGCGCCCGTCTCCGGGACGAGCCCGGCGACGGGATCGTGGGTCAGTTCCGTCATCCGCAGCCGACCGCCGGCCGTGACGACGCCGAGGACGTGCTCGCCCCGCATCTGAGTGATCTGGGCGGGCCCCCACAGAGCGGAGAGCATGCTCGCGCTCCGGTCGCCGGGGTGGACCACTCCGAGGTTGGTGATCTGGATGTCGGCCGCCGTGGCTGCGGCCATCATCGCCTCGGCTTCGGCGGAGTTCGACGGAGCGTGCTCCGCCAGGGCCGCAGCACCGGCCTTGAGCGCGTGCGGTGTGCGCTGGGCGGAGAGCGATGCGCCGGTATCGCGAGCGAGCGTCCAGAAGTCGTTCTTGGCGTCCGCGGCACTCCCCGTCCGGGCGCCCGCGAACCGGACCACCACTTCGTCGGGCAGGTCGGCCGCGCGGCGCAGGTCGACCGGGCTCAAAACCCGCACGAACTCGCGCCCGCGCCGGTGCAGCACCGTCGCGGCCGCCGCGCAGAGCGCCGCGTGGACGGAAGCGCGTTCCTGGCGGCAGCGGCGGACGAGCCGCGCGGTCAATCCCTGATCCAGGGCGAGGGCGTCGACGTACGGCCTGCGCCCGGCGAAGGGCCGGAGCTCGCCGACGGCGCTCATGCGCTCGTCGTCCTGTGAGGGTGTGCCGGCCGCCGCGTCGCCCTCGTCCGCCGCTCCGTCGGTTCGGGCGAGAAGGTCCTCCAGCGCCCCGGGAACGCCGCCCGGCGCCAACTCCGCACCGCCCAGGGCCTCCACCAGGTCCAGCAAAGCCCGCAGGCCGCCGATTCCGTCGGCTACCTGGTGGGCGAAGGTGAGCACCACGGCGCACCCCGACTCCCGCGGGACGAGCACGGCACGTGCCAAGGGCCCTGGTGACGCGGGGATCTGCCGCGTCTGCTCGACGGCTACGACGGATTGCCACGGCGTTCCGTCGGCAACTGTCTCCAGGGGTATGGGTGCTTCCGATGCACGGAAGACGGCCTCGGGTGCAGTGCGATCGACCTCGACGCCGAGCAGCGGATGGCGCTTCTGCAGCGTGGCCAGGGCCGTGGCCAGCGCCCTCTCCGGCGCGGGGCGGTCCACTTCGGCGACCAGGGAGAACTGGACCGGGTTGCGATGCATGTAGAAGTCGATGGTCCGCTCGAATGCGCCCAGCGGCCGCACGATGCGGCCCTGACTTGTCGTCATGTCGTCGGTGCTCCATGTCATGGCGTCGGTCCTCGATGACGTCTCGTCGGTGCTCAAGCGCCCCAGCCTCCGCCCACTGCCCTGCTCGCCAGGTACGAGTCGCGCAGCGCCTTGCGCAGGCCGGGAACGGCCTTGTCGTACTGCGCCGCGAGCGCCTTGAGCGCCTGCTTGTGCTCGCGGCGCTCCTTCCCGCTGAACACGGTGGTGACCTCGACTTCGACCGCGAAAACGGCCATGGTCAGTTCGTCCGTCGGGATCGTCGACGGGTCGAACCCGCTGAACACGGCGTTGCGCACGCGTTCCTGCAGGGCGAGCACCTGCTGCGGCTCATTGACGGTGATCCGGTCGACGCCGACCAGGCCGAGGCGCTTCTCGTGCTGGACCGTGATGGCCCCCGTCTCGGCGAGCTGCCTGCGGATGGGCTTCTCCGCGGTGTGGGCCTTGTTGTGCACGAACTGGAGCCAGCGCTTGGGCTTCTCTTCGGGTACGTCACTCCACACCTCCGCGAGGAAGGACTCGCCCGGCGGCCCGGCGGGCAGCCGGACGACCTTGCCTCCCTCGGCGCCGAGCAGCCCGTCGAGGGTCAGCTGGGTCAGCGCGGCGGCGCGCAGCAACTGGCCGCGTCCCTGGAGGTTGGTGAGCTCGAACTTGCCTTTGTCCACGGTGTAGCAGAGCAGGTAGAGGCTTTGGGGCAGCGTCAGGTCCATGTCTCTTCCTCAGGATGTCGGTGTCACGACCGGGCCGGACCGAGCGGACCGGACCTGGCGGGTCGGATCGAGTGGGTCAGACCGGTCGGGCGGGCCGTCAGTTCGTGTCGGCTCGTGCGCCGAGGTGGCGGGCGAGGAAACGGTCGGCCGCGCGGTACATGTCGATGTTGTTCTCCGGGTTCACGAAGCCGTGGCCCTCGTTGTCCTTGACCATGTACTCGACCTCGACGCCGCGGGCTCGCAGCGCGTCGACGATCTGGTCGGACTCGGCCTTGACGACGCGGACGTCGTTGGCGCCCTGGACCACCATCAGCGGTGTGCGGATCCGGTCCACCCGGCTCAGGGGTGAGCGCGCCAGCAGGTCTGCCTTCTGCTGCGGGTCGCTCGGATCACCGGCGTAGAGGAACCAGTTGTTGGCGAGCTGCGGTTTCGCGAACTCCGGGAGAGAGCCCAGGTAGGTCACGAGGTTCGAGATGCCGAAGGCGTCGATGGCGGCGGCGAAGACGTCCGGGGTGAAGGTGACTCCGACCAGGGCTGCGTAACCGCCGTACGAGCCGCCGAAGATGGCGACGCGCTCCCGGTCCGCGTAGCCCTGATCGACGGCCCAGTCGACGGCGTCGATGAGGTCGTCGTGCATCTTGCCCGCCAGCTCCCCGATGCCGGCCTTGAGGAACGCCTTGCCGTAACCGGTCGATCCGCGGAAGTTGACCTGCAGCACCGCATGGCCGCGGTTGGCGAGGAGTTGCGCGACGGGGTTGAAGCCCCAGCTGTCGCGGGACCACGGACCGCCGTGGACAAGGAGGACCAGCGGGAGGCCGCTCGGCTCCACTCCCACGGGCAGGGTCAGGTACGAGGGGAGGTCGAGGCCGTCGCGGGCACGGATCGTGACCGGTGTCATCGGGGCCAGGACCTCGGGGTCCAGGTGCGGGAAGGGCCGGAACAGCAGTCGGCTCTCGCCGGTGGTGTGGTCGTAGAAGAAGGTGGCCCCGGGGTCGCGGTCGTGGGTGAACCTGACGATCCAGCGCTGCCCGCTCGTGTCGGACGACACCGCGGCGAGGTCCCCGTCGGACAGCTTCTCCAGGTTCTCGAGGACCGCGGCGAAGTGCGGGTCCAGCGGGTGGATCACCTGTCGCTCGCCGAGGTAGCGCACACCGATCAGCTCTCCGGTGGCACGGTCGCGGATGAGCGGGGACGGCAGGGTGGGAAAGACGACGGCGCGCGTGTCGAGGTCGAACTCCGGGTGGCTGTCGACCTCGGTCTCCTCGCCGGTGACCAGGTCGAGCCGGACGATGCGGGTCCGGTCGGTGTCGCGGTGGGAGCCGATCCACACGCCGGACCCGTCGGGGGTGAGCTGGAACGGCGCGACGCCCAGCGGGTGATCGGTGCCGTCGAAGGTGGTGACCAGGCGCAGTGCGCCCGTCCCGATCTCCCACTGCGCCAGCTCGATGTCGCCGTCGGCCGTCAGGGTCTGGGCGTACAGATCGCCGCCGGGCGTGTACAGCCAGCCGGCGACGTGGCCCGGGTTCTCGGCCAGGACCGTCAACTCCCCGGTGGCGACGTCGGCTTCGTAGAGGTCGAACTCGGCGGGGTTCCTGCGGTTCAGGTGCAGGAGTGCCTTGCCAGGCCGGGAGACGGACATCTCGAATCCGGTGACCGTGGCTCCGGGGAAGGGGGTGAGGTCAACCGCCCTGGCTGCCGGGTCCTGCGAATCGACGTCGACGTTCTCCAGGTCGACGCGGTAGACGTGCCAGTTCTCGTCCCCGTCGCCGTCCTGCTCGTACAGCAGCCAGCGCGGGTCGTCGGTCCAGTGGTAGGTGTGCACGCTGCGGTTGTCGTCGGCGGTGACGCAGAGCGCCTCATCGCCCCCGTCGACGCTCTCCACCCATACGTTCAACCGCCCCTGCCACGGGGCCAGGTAGGCGATTCTGGTGCCGTCGGGTGATATCGACGCGTTGGCGCGGACCGGTGCGCCGAAGAAGTCCTCGACGGCGAGGTGCGGGACCTCGCGCGAGATTGCGGACATGGGGGATCTCCTCCCGGGTTCGCCGTGATGCGGTTCGCCGTGGTGCTGTTCGCCTTGCTGCGGTTCTCCGTACTGCGGTTTTCCGTGCTGGGGTTCTTCGCTGCGGTTCGTCTCGGTTCGGATGCGCTCAGGAGACGGGGTCACCGACGATGCCGCCGGTGGCCGTGCGGATCCCGTGGGCGTATCTCCGGGATACGGCCGTGATGTCGGTGAACTCCGTAAGATCGGCGCCGGTGAGGATGGCGGCGCCGATGTGCTCGTCGAGGACCCGTACGACGGCGGCGGCGGACGCGGCGTACATCCGGACGTCCAGATCACCGGCGGGTCTCCCCAGACGGCCGCCGATGATCACGCACATCTCCTGTTCCGTCTGGTCGCAGGCCATCAGCCACGCCGTGCGGATGGCCGGTTCGGTGTCGGCGAGCCGGATCATCTTCATCGCGAGCATCTCGTCGGCGAGGTCGACGGGCGGCTTGTCGTGGCGGAGTCTGGTCAGCTCCGTGACCAGATGGTCCTCCAGGGAGCTCTGCCGGGGCCAGCCGCGCAGCACGCTCAGCAGGGTGACGACGCCTTGCATGACGATGGGCTCGGCGCAGCTCTCCTTGCTGCGAAAGTGCCGCCAGATGGTGCGGGTGGACAGGCCCACGGCCTCCGCGATCTGGTCGCCGCTCGTACCGGCCACTCCCTGCTCCCAGAACAGCCGCGCGGCCTCGCGTGAGATCTCAAGGCGCAGCCGCGTGCGCCGCTGCTCGCTCATCCCTCCGCCGCTGCTGCGCTTTTCCGTCGCCATGGCGCCTTGCCACCCTTCTTTCCCGATGTCGTCAAACGACAGTATGTCACTAAGTGACGAGATGCAAGGGAGGCGGGCCGCCGAGAGCAGCAGCGGACAGGCGCAGCCGCCCGGCGGACGGCCCCCTGAGACGGGGACATGCCGGAGAGGGACAATCCCCACATGACGCACCCTGCACCGGACCCCCAGCGCGACGGCAGCTACCTCCTGGACAACGCGCAGTCCGAGGCGGGCACCCGCTTCGACGCGCTGAGCGAGCTCTTCGACCCCACCACCTTCCGGCACATCGAGGCCCTCGGGATCACCTCGGGGTGGCAGTGCTGGGAGGTCGGGGCCGGCGGCTCCTCGGTGGTGACATGGCTGGCCGACCGGGTCGGGCCGAGCGGTCGGGTCCTTGCGACCGACATCGACACCTCGTGGGCCTCCGAGGCGGCGGGAGGGGTCATCGAGGTGCTGCGCCACGACGTGGGCCGGGACGAACCGCCGGTGAGCGGCTTCGACTTCGTACACGCGCGGTTGGTCCTCGTGCACGTGGCCGACCGGGAAAAGGCTCTGCGCGCGATGGTCGGCGCGTTGCGGCCGGGCGGCTGGCTCCTGGTGGAAGACGCCGATCCGGCGTCGCAGCCGCTTATCTGCCTGGACGAGTACGGGCCCGAGCAGGCCCTGGCCAACAGGCTGCGGGCCGGATTCCGCTCGCTGCTCGCGGCTCGCGGCGCCGACCTGGCCTACGGGCGCAAGGTGCCCCGGCTGCTGCGGGAGGCGGGCCTGGCCGATGTCACCGCGGACGCCTACTTCCCGATCACGTCCGCGGCGTGCGACGTCCTGGAGGCGGCGACCGTCCGGCAGGTGCGCGACCGGCTGATCGAGGCGGGGCTCGCGACCGACGAGGAGATCGACCGGCATCTCGCGAGCGTCACGTCGGGCCGCCTCGATCTCGCCACCTCGCCGATGATCTCCGCGTGGGGCCGCAGGCCCTGAGTATCGGCGGGCCCGGTCCACCGGCTCAGGCGCCCGGCAGCGCTCCCGAGGCCAGGAAGAAGGTCACGGCGTAGGTGAAGCGTCCGGTGCGGACCGCGCGGTCGAACTGGGCCACGAACCTGTCCGCGTCGGCCGAGCCGAGGTGTCCGCGCGTGGCAGCGGTGTGCGCCCAGCCCCGCAGCCCCAGCACGTTGTCGACGAACTCGGGGTCCCGGACGACCAGCGTCCTGGCCTCCACCGTGACGTCCTGCAGCCCGCGGGCGGCCAGCATTCCGGGATGCCGGTGTGCCAGGGTGCCGTTGCGGAGGCCGGATTCGGCGCGGAAGCGCAGCACCCGGCCGGCGAGGGCCTGGTCCTCGATGTCGAGGACCTGGGTCGCGTAGTCGGGGTCGGCCAGCACGATGCGGCCACCGGGGCGGACCACGCGGACCATTTCGTCCAGTACCCGCTCCGGGTCGTCCACATGCTGCAGCACCCGGTCCGCCCACGCCCCGTCGAAGCATGAGTCGAGGAAAGGCAGCCGGTGCCCGTCCGCGACCGTGATGTACGTGAGGCCGCCTGTCCTCATCGTGCCGGCCATGGTCAGGGAGCTGTCCGCCACCACGACCCGGGCTCCGGACTCGGCGGTCAGCGCGAGCGCGCTGTCCCCCGCTCCGGCACCCACGTCGAGGAAACATCCGCCTCGGCGGGCCCGCAGGAGCTCGCGTAATCGCTGCTTGTACGCGCGGTAGAACGGCTCGGCGGCCAACCGCCGCAGGGTGTCCACGAGTTCGCCCGGTCGCGGCTGGCTGTCGACCGCCGCGAACGCGTGGGCGATGTGAGGGTGTCTCATGGATGGAACGTAGGCGCAGGCTCACCCTCGGGGCGAGGCTCGTGCCGGTCGCATACGGCGACCGGCGCAGATGGGGCGGCGGCCCGGCTCCTCCGCGGCCTGGCACCCCGGCACCTCCGCATCCGGCTCCTCCGCGCCCCGGTGGAAAACCAGGTGCCCCCGAGATCCGCGCGCGCTATCGTCGGCCCCATGAACGTCACCGGCCTGATCACCACCGCGACCGCGCGAGCGCCCAGCTCGCCGGTTGCCGCCGCCTGACGTACTTCCCTTTCCACCGGCGACCGGACACGGTCCGCCGGTGGTTTTCCGTTTTCCGGGGTGTTCCAGCCCCGGTTCCGGTGCGCGGACCCGTCGTCCGGTGCCTCCCCGCTGCACATGCGAAGGAGCCACCCCATGAATACCCCGATGAACACCCGGCCGAGCACCCCGCCCCGCACCCGGATGAGCACCGAAGACATCGTCCGCAGATTCGTCGAGTACTTCGAGGAGCGGGGCCACCGCCGGATCACCGGCTCGACGCTGTTGCCGCCGTCCGGTGACCCGGTGCTCTTCACCACCTCGGGCATGCACCCGCTCACCCCCTATCTGGAGGGCCGGCCCCATCCGCTCGGCAGGCGTCTGGTCAATGTGCAGCGCTGTCTGCGCACCACGGACCTGGAGGAGGTCGGTGACCCCACCCATCTGACCGTCTTCCAGATGCTCGGCACCTGGTCGCTCGGCGACTACGAGGGGCCGCAGAGCCTCGACTGGGGTTACCGGCTATTCACCGACGGGTTCGGCATCGATCCGGGTCTGCTGCACGTCACCGTCTTCGGCGGCGACGATCAGGTCGGCCCCGACACCGCCTCCCTGGAGCTGTGGCAGGAGCGCGGGCTGCCGGTGGAACTCACCGTCGAGGACAACTGGTGGTCCAACGGGCCGACCGGCCCCTGCGGCCCCGACTCGGAGATCTTCCTGTGGACCGGCGACACCCCACCGGAGTCGACGCCGACCGGTGACGACCGCTGGGTGGAGGTATGGAACCACGTGATGATGCGCCACCGCCGCCTCGACGACGGCTCCCTCGTGCCGCTCCCCCAGCGCAACATCGACACCGGACTCGGTCTGGAGCGGCTCGCCTCGCTGCTGCAAGGAGGGAGGTCGGTCTACGACTGCGACCTCTTCGAACCGTGGCGCCGGCTCGTGCCCGCCCTGTGGCCGCTGGACGAGACGTCGCTGCGGCTGGTCTGCGACCACCTCCGCTCGGCCATGGTGGTGATCGGTGACGGGGTACGCCCGGCCAACACCGGCCGCGGCTACGTGCTGCGCCGTCTCGTACGGCGCCTGCTCACCGTGCTGTGGCGGGAGGACTCTTCGCGCGAACTGGTCGACCTGCCCGGCGAGTTGGTGCAGCACACTCTGGGCCACTTCCGCCAGGACGTGGATCCGGACGACGTGCGCCGGGTGCTGCTCGACGAGGAGCGGCGGTTCAGGCTGCTCCTGGAGCGGGGACGGCAGGTTCTGGCCCGCCCCCGGTTCCGGGGTCCGCTGGGCGAGGAGGACCTCCACTATCTGCATGACACCCACGGTCTGCCGCGTGACCTGGTCCTGAGCTTGCGTCAGGGGTGAGAGGAACTTGCGGCAGGGGTGACGGGAGCTTGCGTGTGGGGTGACAGGAGGCTCGATCGCCCCCTAGAACCCGCGGTCGGGTTGCGTCACGATGACGGACAGCTAGCTGATCAGCGTCCCGTTACCGACGGCCCTTGCCGCGGCCGTGAACCGACGCGTCACAGGCTCGTCGGTTCACGGGTCGGTTCACGGGCGCCGGCCTCCGGAAGGGAGCGGCCCCTTGACCTCCGCATCGCGTCCGTCCAGTGCCCCCGCCTTCCGCGCTCTCCCGCCCTCCGCCGACGTCGTGATCGTCGGCGGGGGCGTGATGGGCGCCTCCATCGCCTTCCACCTCGCCGAGGCGGGGGTGCGTGACATCGTCGTCGTCGAGCGCGGCGAACTCGCCTGCGGCAGTTCCGGCAAACCGATCGGCGGCGTGCGCGCCCACTTCTCCGATCCGCTCAACATCGAGCTCGGAAACCGCAGCCTGCGCGCCTTCCGGGACTTCCCGCACCGGCCCGGCGCGGACATCCGACTGGACACCGTGGGCTATCTCTTCCTGCTCACCGAAGAGCGGCGGGAAGCGGAGTTCGCCGAGAGCGTGCGGCTGCAGAACAGCCTGGGCGTGCCGAGCCGCATGATCGACGCCCGCGAGGCCCGGCGCCTCTGCCCGTATCTGGGCACCGACGGCCTGGTGGCCGCCGTCCACTCCCCCGCCGACGGGCACGCCCGCCCCGGCCTGGTCGTGCACGGGTACGCAGACGCGGCCGAACGCGCGGGCACCCGCTTCGCCACCCGCACCCGCGTCACCGGCATGGACACCACCGGCGATCGCGTCAGCGCCGTGCACACCGACCGCGGCACCGTCGCCTGCTCCGCCGTGATCTGCACGGCGGGCGCCTGGTCCGCTCAGATCGGCGCCATGGTGGGCGTCAGTCTTCCCGTACGGCCCGTGCGCCGCCAACTGGCCTTCACCCAACGCCTCTCGCCGCCCGCACCGCGGATCCCCTTCACCATCGACTTCACCTCGTCGGCGTACTTCCACAACAGCGACGACGGACTGCTCTTCGGCCTCGCCGACCCGAGCCAGCCCGACGGCTTCGACACCACATGGACCCCGGAATGGCTCGACCTGTTCCGGGACGTCGTACGCCGCCGCGCCCCCGCCCTCGCCCGGATGCCGACCGCCGGAGGCTGGGCGGGCCTGTACGAGGTCACCCCCGACCACAACGCACTGATCGGCCGCTCCGGCGATGTGCCCAACTTCCTTTACGCCACCGGGTTCTCGGGTCACGGTTTCCTCCAGGCCCCCGCCGTCGGCGAGATCGTGCGCGACCTGTACCTGGAGCACGAACCATGCGTCGACATCGCGCCGATGAGCGCCGACCGGTTCCTGGCCGGGGCCGCGGCCCGCCCGGAAGCCCATGTCGTATGACCGCTCCCGTTTCCCGCATTCGAAAGGCAGACCTTCCATGATCAGCCAGTGGCAGCTGCGGGCCGCTTTCGCCGTACGGCTCTCGGAGATGTACGGGCGTGAAGTGCCCGCCTACACCACGCTCGTGGACGTCTCGCACGAGGTCAACGCGGACACCCTGCGCGCGCGGGGCGCCGACGCCGAACGGCTCGGCTCCATCAGCCGCGTCACCGCGGAGCGGCACGGCGCCATCCGCGTGGGAACCCCCGCCGAACTGCGCGACGTCGCCCGGATCTTCGGTGCGCTCGGCATGCGTCCGGTCGGCTTCTACGACCTGCGTGAGGCCGCCGCGAGCGCGGTCCCCGTCGTGTCCACGGCCTTTCGACCGGTGACCCCCGAAGAGCTGGCGCGCAACCCCTTCCGCGTCTTCACCTCGCTGCTCACGCCCGCGGACCCGCGCTTCTTCGACGCCGGTCTGCGCTCCCGCCTGGAGACGTTCCTCGCAGGGCGCGAGCTGTTCCCGCCGGAGCTGCTCCACCTGGCCGACCGCGCCGAGGCCGAGCACGAACTGCCCGAGGCCCAGGCCATCCGCTTCCTCCATCTCGCCGTCCACGCCTTCGAGTTGTCCGCCGAGCCGATCGACCAGGCCTGGTACGAGGAGCTGAGCAGGGTCTCCGCGGTCGCCGCGGACATCGGCGGTGTCCGCTCCACCCACATCAACCACCTCACCCCGCGCGTCCTGGACATCGACGAGCTGTACCGGCGGATGACCGACCGCGGCATCGAGATGATCGACACCATCCAGGGCCCGCCCGGCTGGAAGGGCCCCGACCTGCTGCTGCGCCAGACGTCCTTCCGCGCCCTGGCCGAACCGCGCGCCCAGCGCCGCCCGGACGGCAGCATCACCCGCGGCGCCCTGCGGGTGCGCTTCGGCGAGGTCGAAGCCCGCGGCATCGCCCTCACCCCCGCGGGCCGCGCCCTCTACGACCGCCTGCTCACCCTCGTCGACGACGAAGCCGCCCGGCACCCCGCGGCCGACCGCACCGAACTGGCCCGCACGCTGTGGACCGCGCACGTACCCGCCACCGAGCGCGAACTCGCCGCGCAGGACCTGGCCTACTTCACCTACCGCGCCGCACCCGAGCGCCCCCGCGACGGGACCCGCCCGCCGTCCACCATCGGCGAGTTGGAGAGCGGCGGCTGGGTCCAGGCCGAACCCGTCGTCTACGAGGACTTCCTGCCCCGCTCCGCCGCCGGCATCTTCCAGTCCAACCTCAGCGGCGAGGGCTCCCGGAACGCCGGGCAGGAAGGCGCCGCGTACGACAGCGAATGGCTCTCCGGCGCCATCGACCGTGAGGTCCTGGACCCGTACGCCCTGTACGAGCACCAGCAGAGCCTCTCGATCGTGCAGGCAGGCCGCGAACTGGGCCTGGACCTCGACGGCGCGCGCCGCTGACGCTTCCACCCCCGCACGCACACCTCACCCAGGGAGCACCATGACCGGCACCACCACCCTGCCCACCACCGACGACCTGCGCACCCGTGCCCGCGCGAGCCTGCGGCGCGTAGGTGTGAGCGTCCCGGAGGGCAGCGGCCTGCGGGCGCGCACGCCCATCACCGGCGAGGACCTGTTCGGCCTGAGCGCGGCGACCGCCGCCGATACCGAGGACGCCGTCGCCGCCGCCCGCGAGGCGTTCCTCGGCTGGCGCACCACCCCGGCCCCGCGCCGTGGTGAACTCGTGCGCCGCCTGGGCGAGTTGCTGCGCGAGCACCAGAGCGACCTGGCCGACCTGATCACCATCGAGGCGGGCAAGATCCGCTCGGAGGCGCTGGGCGAGGTCCAGGAGATGATCGACATCTGTGACTTCGCGGTGGGTCTCTCGCGCCAGCTCTACGGCCGCGCCATCGCCTCCGAACGGCCCGGCCACCGCCTCGCCGAGACCTGGCACCCGCTGGGCGTGGTCGGGGTGATCTCCGCGTTCAACTTCCCTGCCGCGGTGTGGTCATGGAACACCGCAGTGGCGCTGGCCTGCGGCGACTCCGTGGTCTGGAAGCCGTCCGAGCTGACCCCGCTGATCTCGCTGGCCTGCGACCGGCTCCTCGCCCGGGCCGCGGAGGAGGTCGGCGCCCCGCGCGACCTGCACCGGCTCCTGCTCGGCGACCGCACGGTGGGCGAACGCCTCGTCGACGACCCGCGGGTGGCTCTCGTCAGCGCGACCGGCTCCACCCGTATGGGCCGCGAGGTGGGCCCGCGGGTGGCGGCCCGCTTCGGGCGCAGTCTGCTCGAACTCGGCGGCAACAACGCCGCGGTCGTCGCGCCGTCGGCCGATCTCGACCTCGCGGTACAGGGCATCGTCTTCGCCGCCGCGGGCACGGCGGGACAGCGCTGCACCACGCTGCGCCGTCTGATCGTCCACCGGGACATCGTCGACACTCTCGTCGCGCGCCTGACCGCCGCCTACACCAAGCTCCCCATCGGCGACCCGTTCGACGAGAACACCCTGGTCGGCCCGCTCATCTCCCCCGCGGCTCTGGACGGCATGCAGGACGCGCTGGCGCGCGTGCAGGCGCAGGGGGGCAAGATCCTCGCCGGGGGCAACCGGCGCCTGGCGGACAGGGCGCCGCAGGCCGCGTACGCCGAGCCGGTCCTCGTCCGCGTCGGCGAACAGACCGACGTCGTACGCCAGGAGACCTTCGCCCCCATCCTGTACGTCCTCGCCTACGAGACCCTGGAGGAGGCCATCGCGCTGCACAACGACGTCCCGCAGGGGCTCTCCTCCAGCATCTTCACCCGCGACCAGCAGGAGGCCGAGCTCTTCCTGTCCTCCGAGGGCTCCGACTGCGGCATCGCCAACGTCAACATCGGCACGTCCGGCGCCGAGATAGGAGGCGCGTTCGGCGGCGAGAAGGAGACCGGCGGCGGGCGCGAGTCCGGCTCGGATGCGTGGCGCGCGTACATGCGAGCCGCCACCAACACCATCAACTACTCGGGCCGCCTGGCCCTGGCCCAGAACGTCAGCTTCCTCTAGGGCCGCCAACGGGCGGCGTTTCAGCTGGCCTTGTACTCGTCCAGGGTGGCCTGCGCCTTCGCGCGGGACTGGGCGGTGAAGCAGTCGGGGTTCTGCTTGATGAGGTAGGCGCGTGTGCGCACGGTGAGGAGCCAGTCGTCCTGGTCCGAGTACTCTTCGGTCTGGATACGCAGGATGTCCCCCCGCATCTTCTCGGCGAGTTTCTCCAGCTTGGTGCAGTCCTCTCCGACCGTCTCGTCGCCGCCCGTCGCGGCGGTCCGCCCGGTCAGGAACCCTCCGAGGCCGAGCACCACCGAGGCCAGCACAAGACAGAGGACCATCCAGATATTGGGGCCTCGTCTCGCGGTCGAGTCAGGTGTCTGCGCCGTGCTGTTTTCCATGATCCCCCCACTGTGATGTGCGGGGATCTTACAGCCGGCGGCCCGGGCCTCCTCAGGCGATCCAGCGGTCGACGCTTCTATGCCGCCCGAGCCCCACGGCCGCGAACTCGTCCTGCCCGCTGCCCGCCACGGCACCGAGCCGCCGCAGCGCCTGACTGATCGCACTGCCTTCGGGCGGGAAGTGCTGGTCCTCCGGTACCTGGAGAGGCCCCAGGACGACGGCGCCCTTGTCCCAGACGACGGCCTGCTGCTCGCCCATGCCGCCGAAGTACTCGGCTTCCACGTAGGCCACCGGCCCGGCAGTCGACCAGGAGGCGAGTGTCCGCGCGAAGCCTTCCGGCAGCCGCCAGAACCCCAGAGCATCCGATGCGCGGCCGTCCGCGACGGAATCGAAGAGCGCGTCCGTCATCGGCATCAGCGACAGCCCCTGCCCGATCGGCACCAGCCGAGCCTCCGGCAGATCCCTCGCCGCTGCGCGCAGCAAGTCGCCCGCGATCACCGCTTGTAGGCCGTATGCCACCCCAACGCCCCCTCCACCAGCTGTTTATGGCCACATCCTGCCGTATCGCAGCACATCCTGGCGTACGACCGGCGCCGAACCCGGACGCACGGAGCGACTTTTGTCAGATGCGTTGACGAACCAACTACCGGCTCCTAGCTTCGAGTCGCCGCGGTTCGTATGTCATATACGAGACGCGGTATGCCATACGCGGTGTACACGTGCCCCGTGCCGGCGTACCGAGCCACAGTTCAGTTCAGAGGAGAGCGAACCCATCATGAGTTCCCGCATCCGCAGGAGTCCCCGCCGGTCGGCCCCCGCAGCCATAGCCCTGTCTCTCCTCCTCGGCGTCACCGCCACGGCCTGCGGGGACGACGGCTCCGGTATCGCGGGGGACGCGGGCAGCGAGGGGTCCGGCAAGGGGACGATCACCTTCTGGGACAACAACACGGCCGTCCGGCGCGACATCTGGATGGAGATCATCAAGGACTTCGAGAAGAAGTACCCCGACATCAAGGTCGATTACGTCGGCATCCCCGCCGAGAACGCCCAGTCGAAGTACGACAACTCCATCCAGGGCGGCGGCCTTCCGGACGTCGGCGGCGTCGGAGCCGCCATGCTCGCCGCGATCGCCGCCCAGGGCGCGCTCGAGCCGCTGCAGGACCGGTTGGCCGAGAGCCCGCTGGACGGCGAACTCAGCAAGAGCATGCTCGAGTCGACGACTTCGGCGGGCGGCACATCACAGCTGCTCATGGTCCCGACCTCCGCCAACAACGGCGTCCTGTACTACCGCACCGACCTCTTCAAGTCCGCCGGTGTGGACACCCCGACCACCTGGCGCAAGTTCTACGAGGCCGCGGACCACCTCACCGCCAAGGACAAGAACCAGTTCGGCTACACCATCCGCGGCGGTGTGGGGTCCATCGCCCAGGCCCTGGACGCGGTGTACGGGCAGAGCGGCATCACGTCCTTCTGGAACGCCGACGAGACGAAGACCACCGTCAACGACCCCAAGAACGTCGCGGCCCTGGAGAAGTACACGGCCCTCTACAAGAAGACGACCCCGGCCGCCGACCTCAACAACAACTTCACGCAGATGGTCGCCCAGTGGGACGGCGGACAGATCGGCATGCTGAGCCACAACCTGGGCTCCTACCAGGACCACGTGAAGGCGCTGGGCCCCGGAAAGTTCCGCGGCGTGCCCAATCCGAAGACGGCGGGCGGCAAGCGCGTCCAGGTGTCCAATCCGATCGACGGGCTCTCCATCTTCAAGACCAGCACCAAGAAGAAGGCCGCCTGGAAGTTCATCGAGTTCGCCTCCTCCCACGCGGCGAGCTCCAAGTTCAACAAGTCCGCCGGGCTGATCCCGGCCAACAACAAGGCGGTCAAGGACCCCTGGGTCGAGAAGTCGGAGCCGACGCGTCTGGCCGCCGACGCGCTCAACTCCCCCGACACCACGATCGTCCAGCTGCCGTACTACCTGCCGGACTGGAACACGATCTCCAAGGCCGACAACGAAGCCGGCTTCCAGAAGGTCATGCTCGGCAAGACGAGCGCCAAGGACTTCCTTGACGACCTCGCCGACCAGCTCAACACCGCGCAATCGGACTGGAAGCGGCAGAACGCCTCCTGATCAGGAGCGCAGGTCGATACCGGCGGCGACGGGCAGGTGGTCGCTGCCGGTGGCGGGCAGGGTCCGCACGTGGGTGACGGTCGCCGCGCGGGTCATGACGTGGTCGATGCGGGACACGGGGAAGGAGGCGGGCCAGCTGAAGGCGAAGTCTCCCGCCGCCGTGTCCAGCCGTGCGGTGACCGGGTCGAGGCCGCGGTCGTCGACGGTGCTGTTCAGGTCGCCGAGGAGGATCACCCGGTCCAGCTTCTCGGCGGCCAGCGCCGCACCCAGCAGTCCGGCGCTCTCGTCCCGCCGTCCGGCACTGAAGCCGTGCCACTGGACGCGCACCGAGGGCAAATGGACGACGTACACCGCCATGTCGCCCCATGGCGTACGGGCCTTCGCCCGCACCCCGCGGTTCCAGTCCTCCCCCACCCCCCGCGGCCGGATGTCCACGGCCCGCACGTCCGTCAGCGGATACTTCGACCAGAGCCCGACCGTGCCCCGCACCGCCCGGTGGGGGTACTCCGGCGCCAGGTTCTTCTCGTACACCGGCAGCGCGGAGGCCGTCAGCTCCTCCAGGGCGATGAGGTCCGGTCCGGCGGCGAGCAGGGCGCGTGCGGTGCCCGCCGGGTCGGCGTTCACGTCGCTGACGTTGTGCTGGACCGCCGTCAGGTCGGGGGCGCCGCCCTCTTCCGCCGCCACCCGGCCGCCGAAGAGCCCGCCCCAGACGGCGGCGGGCAGCAGCAACGCCACCAGCGCGAGGGCCGAGCGGCGCAGCAGGGCCAGGGCGAGCAGCAGGGGAACGGCGAGGCCGAGCCAGGGCAGGAACGTTTCGAGGAGGCTGCCGATGCGGACCGCGGTGTTGGGCACCACGGAGTGGAACGCCAGCAGGGCGGCGGTCAGAACGGCGAGCGAGGCGAGAACGCGGCCACGCGCCCAGGGCGACCGGCCCGTCGCGTCCGCGCCCCAGCGCAGCCACCCTCGCAGCCGCGTCCCCGGCGCCCCCGATGCCGCGCCGCTGTCCACTCGCTCCACCCCGAGCCCCCGTCTTCTCCGCCACCCCTGGCCGGGAGCGCAATGTGCCTGGTAGGACGCCACCATCGGGTGATCAGGTTCCGGCGGCCGGACAGTCGCCGGATGCGGTCCGCGCGGGCAGCGGGAACACTGGGGACGCGTGCCTGCGCGAACTCGCCTGCTCTTCGTCGAAGGGACATACCCGTGGCCGACCTCTACGCCCTTGTCGGAGAGCACCTCGAAATGGCCCGCACCGCCACGCACGGGCGCAGCGCCGAGCTGCTCCTGCACGACGGTCCGCTGCGGCAGAGCCTCATCGTGCTCACCACCGGACACGAGCTCGGTGCACACGAGACGCCCGCCGCCGCGACCCTGTTCGTCCTGCGCGGCCGGGTCGAACTCACCTCCGCGAGCGGTGAGCTCGAACTGGGCGAGGGCGAGTTCGCACCCATCCCGCACGAGCGCCACGGCCTGACCGCCCTGGACGACTCGGCCGTCATCCTGACCGCGGTCACCGGCATCTGAGCCGACGGCACCACACCGCACCGCGACGGCCGTGCCGGGCGCCGCGGGCGCCCGCGCTCTCCGGTGCGATCATGGCTCGTGATGAACGCCGATGAACACTGCGCCGGGCGCGAGACCGCGGAGAACGGGTGGCCGGACGTACCGGGTGACACCGCGCTCACCATCAAGATTCCCGAAGCCGACCCGCTGGTGCGGGCGGGGTTCCCGGCCCACGTGACGGTGCTCTACCCGTTCGTCCACGAGAGCCGGCTCGATGGCGCGGCCCAGCGCGAACTGACCGCGCTCTTCGCCGGGCACGACGCCTTCACCCTGACCTTCGCCGAGTTCGCCCGATATCCCGGCGTCCTCTACCTCGACCCGTGGCCGCACGCCCCGGTCACGGCCCTGGCCAAGGACCTCACCCGGCGCTGGCCCGACGCCGTGCCCTACCGGGGGATCTTCGAGCCGCCGCTCGCCCCGCATCTGACGGTCGCCAACAGTGAGGGCCCCGCCACCCAGGACGCCGCGTACGACGCGTTGCAGGCCGAGCTTGAGCCACTGCTGCCGCTGAGCAGCCACGTCTGCGCGGTGCACCTCATCGTCTGGGACGGCACCCGCTGGCAGGACCGCGCCGCCTACCGTCTCGGACACCGACCGTGACCGCCGCCGCTCAGCCCTTGTCGGCAACCTCCGCGGCGCGGCGCCTGCCCGTGCGCAGCGCGCCCACGCTCGCCGCGACCACCAGCGCGATCGCGGCGCACTGCACCGGTGAAAGACCCTGGTCGAGGATCAGATAGCCCGCCAGCGCGGCCACGGCCGGCGCCAGGCTCGTCAGTACCGCGAAGGTGGCCGCGGGCAGTCGGCGCAGCGCGAGCAGTTCGAGGGTGTAGGGCAGGCCCGAGCTGAGCACCGCGATGGCCAGGCCCAATGCGAGTACCCCCGGTTCCACGAGCGCTCCGCCCGAGGCCCCGATGCCCAGCGGAAGACTGACCAGTGCGGCGACGGCCATCGCGATCGCCAAGCCGTCCAGACGCGGGAAGCGGGCTCCCGCACGGGCGTTGAACACGATGTACGCCGCCCACATGGCGCCGGCGGCCAGGGCGAAGGCCACGCCGGCGGCGTTGACCTGGTCGAAGCCGCCGCGCCCGAGCAGGCAGACGCCGGCCAGGGCGAGGCAGGCCCACAGGAGGCTGGCGGCGCGGCGCGAGGTGACGACCGACAGGAGCAGCGGGCCGAGTACCTCCAGGGTGACCGCCGCCCCCAGCGGGATACGGTCGATCGCCTGGTAGAAGAGGATGTTCATGCCGCCGAGCGCCAGGCCGAACCCGCCGGCCACGGCCCAGTCGGTGCGCGAGTACCCGCGCAGCCGGGGCCTGGTGATGATCAGGAGCAGCACCGCGGCCCAGGTCACCCGCAGCGCGACCGTGCCGAGCGCTCCGGCGCGGGGGAAGAGCAGCGCGGCGAAGGCGGACCCGAACTGGACGGACAGCGTCCCGGCGAGGACCAGGCCGACGCCGGTGAGCGTGGAGCGGCCCGCGCTGTGGCGCAGGACCACGGGCGCGGCGGCGGAGGCGGACGAATCGTGTGCGGGGTCGGAGGTGGAGGCAGGTGACGTACGGGCCGCATCGGGTGCGGTATGCGCTGCGGGCGTGTGCGCCGGAGGTGTCATGCGCACCACGCTAGGAAGTACGCCGCGCCGCGTGAAATGCCGAGTCCGCTGCGGTTATGCTCCACAAGCATGACCATCGAGCTGCGGCATCTGCGCGCCTTCCTCGCCATCGCCGAGGAGGGCAACGTCACCCGCGCCGCCGCCCGCCTCCACCTGAGTCAGCCCGCGCTCTCCCGCACCCTGCGCCAGCTGGAGGACCATCTGGGCGCGCGTCTGGTGGACCGCTCCACCCATCACCTGGAGCTGACGGACCAGGGGCGTACGTTCCGCGACAAGGCCGCCGCCGCGCTCGCCGCCGTCGAGAACGCTCTCGATCCGCGGGGGCTGCGCAAGTGGCCGCTGCGTCTGGGCCATACCTGGGCGGCGCTCGGCGACCACACCGTCCCGCTGCTGCGCCGCTGGGACGAGACGCATCCCGGCACGCCCCTGGAGCTGCTGCGCGTCGACGACCGCACCGCGGGGCTCACCCGGGGCAAGGTCGACGTGGCGCTGCTGCGCGGCCCGGTCCCCGCGGCCGGGCTCCGTACGGAGCTGCTGCTTTCGGAGGAGCGGGTGGTGGTGATGCCTGCGGACAGCCCGCTGGCCTCGCTGCCCCGGGTCACCCTGGCGGATCTCGCCGCCTATCCGATCGCCCTGAACAGCGTCTCCGGCACCACGACGATGGACCTGTGGCCGGCATCGGCCCGTCCGGTCGCGTCGATCGAGGTGACCAACACCGACGAGTGGCTCGTCGCCATCGCCGCGGGCCGCGCCGTCGGGGTCTCCACGACGGCGACGCCGAGCCAGCACACGCATCCGTCGCTGGTGTTCCGTCCGCTGCCGGACGCGCCGCGCGTTCCCGTGACCCTGGTGTGGCGCGCGGGGCCCGGCCACCCGGCCATTGCGGACCTGGTGGCACTGGCCCACCAGGTCCTTGCCGACACCGCGCGCTGACCGGTTACGGCCTCCGGTCGCCCGGGCGCACGGGAAGCTTGTGGACGCTGTTGCCCACGAAGGAGGCGTGGCGCGGCAGTTCGGGCTCCGGGATGGCGAGGTCGAGGTCCGGGAAGCGCGTGAACAGCTGCTCCAGGGCGATGGTGGCCTCCATGCGGGCCAGCGGGGCGCCCATGCAGAAGTGCGCGCCGTGGCCCAGGGACAGGTGCCGGTTCGCGGTGTGGTCGCGGGTGATGTCGAAGCGGTCGGCGTCGGGGCCGTGGGCCTGCTTGTCGCGGCCCGCAGCGGAGTAGCCGGCCAGTACGGGGGTGCCCTGCGGGATGACGGTGCCGTCGAGCGTGAGGTCGCGGGTGGGGTAGCGGAAGGGGAAGTAGCTGACGGGGCTGTCCCAGCGCAGGGTCTCCTCCACCACGTCGGCCCACGCCACCTTGCCGGCCTTGGCCAGGGCGAGCTGCTCGGGGTGAGTGCACAGGGCGCGCACGGCGTTGGTGATCAGGTTCAGGGTGGTCTCGTGCCCGGCGATGATCGTGAGCATCAGGGTGCCGATCAGCTCCTGCGGGCTGAGCCGGTCGCCGTTCTCCTCCCTGGCCGCGATCAGGGCGGAGGTGAGGTCGTCCCCCGGGTTCGCGGTACGGCCTGCGGCGACCGCACCCAAGACCTCGATCATCTCCCGGTTGGCCGCCATGGCCTCTGCGGGGCCGATGTCGGTGGCGACGATCTGGTTCGACAGGTGGTGCAGGCGGTCCTGGTACTCGGCGTCCACGCCCAGGAGTTCGCAGATGACGCCCATCGGCAGCGGCATCGCGAAGTGCTTGCGCAGGTCCGCGACGCCGTCGCCCTCGGCGGCCGCCCGGTCCAGGTTGTCGAGCAGCTCGGTGGTCAGGGCCGTGATCCGCGGCTGCAGTTCCGCCACCCGGCGCGGGGTGAACGCCTTGCCCATCAGGGAGCGCAGCCTGCGGTGGTCGGTGCCGTCGGCGGTGGTCATGCCCTGCACCGTCGCGAACGTCTTCAGCGGCCAGCCGTCGGGTATCTCGCCGGCCTGCAGCGCGGCGAAGTGCTGGGCGTTCTTGGCGACATCGGGGTGGGCCAGGAACTCCTTGAGCGCGTCGTGGCCCAGTACCGCCATGCCCTCCACGTCACCGGGCAGGACCACCGACGTGACGGCGCCGCCCGCGAGCAGCCGGGCATTGTCCGCATGCGGACAACCGCCTGCCGGGTCGAAGCGGTGCGGCTGGCCGGATGCGGTGTTCACCTGTGACGTGTTCAACGGGCTCTCCTGGTCGAGGGGCGGGTCGGTTGCGGCCCGGGCGCCGCAGGGCTGACGGGGTGTCCGGTCACGGCGTCACAGCACGGGCTGGGGCTCCGGCGAGGGAGCGGGGTGCTGGGACAGAACGGGGGCGGTGAAGCGGACCGGGAGCGAGGCGAGTCCCTTGCTCCAGGGCGATTTGATCCACTGCAGTTCGCTCTGCGGGATGGCCAGTTCGAGGTCGGGCAGCCGGTGACGGATCGTGTCCACGGCGGTGCGGGTGATGAGGCGGGCCGGGTCCTGGGCGGGGCAGATGTGCGGGCCCGCGCCGAAGGCCAGGTGCGAGCGGTTGCCCACGACCGGTGTGCCGTCGTCGGGGAGGATCTCGGGGTCCGCGTTGGCGCCGGCCAGGCCGAGGATGAGCATGTCGCCGGTGCGGACGTCCTGCCCGCCGAAGGCCATGTCGCGGGTGGCGTAGCGGGCGGGGAAGTTCTGGGTGGGCGGGAAGCGCCACAGGACCAGGTCGAGTGCGTCGTCCACGCTGAGGTGGCCGCCGGTGAGCGAGGAGCGGAACTGCGGGTCGCACAGCAGGATGCGCAGGGTGGTGGCGATCCAGTTGACGGTGGTCTGGTTGCCCGCGACGAACATGACCACGAGGTTGTGCACGACCTCCTCGTCGGTCAGCTGGGCCGGGTGGTGCAGCAGCGCCGAGGTGATGTCGTTGCCGCGGTGGCGGCGCTTCTCCTCGATCAGCTGGAGGAGGATCGCGCCCATCCGCTTGCTGGCGTCCGCGGAGCCGCTGGTGGCCGAGGCCGTACCGGCGAGGGCTTCCACCAGGTGGCGGCCGGTCTCGTCGTCCAGGCCGAGCAGCTCGGTGATGACGCGCAGCGGCAGCTTGCGCGCGTAGTCGGCCACCAGGTCGGCCTCGCTGTGCTCCGCGAACGACACGATCACCTCCTCGGCCGTGGCCCGCACCGAGCGCCGCAGTTCGTGGCCGTTGATCCCGGCGAGGGCGGCGGAGACGGCGGCGCGCATCCGGCGGTGCTGCTGTCCGTCGGCGAACAGCAGGGCGGGCCGCCAGCCGACCATGGGCAGGATCGGCGAGTCGGCGGGCACCCGGCCCTCCCGCAGCAGGCTCCAGCGGCGCGGATCGTGCGAGAAGTCCTGCTCGTCGCGGGTCAGTTGAAGCATCTCACGGTGGCCGATGACCAGCCAGGCGTCGACGCCCGGTGCGATGGAGACGGGCGCCACCGGGCCGTGGGCGCCGCGCAGTTGCTCGTAGACGGCGGGCATCGCGTCGCCGTCGAGGTCGGATCCGTACAGCGCCGTCGCGGGCGCGAGGGCTCCGGTGACCGGGCAGCGCGATGGCGGTCCGGCCGCGGCGTGGGGCGAGGTCATGAAGTCTCCGTGGCGACGTGGATGAGGTGGCTGACGAGGGCGATCAGGGCCCGGACCGAGGACGCGGGGTCGCGTGCGTCGCAGTTCACCACGGGGGTGTCGGGCAGCAGGTCGAGGGCCGCGCGCAGGTCTTCCGGGCCGTGCTCGGGACTGCCGGGGAAGACGTTGACGGCCACCGCGAAGGGCAGTCCGAGGTCCTCCAGGTTGCCCAGGGCGTCGAAGGACGCCTCCAGGTCACGCGTGTCAACCAGCGCCAGCGCACCGAGCGCTCCCTTGGCCAGGTCCCTCCAGGCGGGCAGGAACCGCTGCTGGCCGGGGGTGCCGAACAGGTAGAGCACCAGGTCGCCGTCGATGGTCATCCGGCCGAAGTCGAGGGCCACGGTCGTGGTCGTCTTGCCGCCGGTCACCACCGTGTCGACCCGGGCGCCCGCCTGGGTCATGACGGCTTCGGTGGACAGGGGTTTGATCTCCGAGACGGTGCCGATCAGGGTGGTCTTGCCGACCCCGAGCGGCCCGACGACCAGGATCTTGGCGGCGCCCGCGACGCTGGAGGTGAGGTACTTCCCCGATCCGGTACCGGGCGCTGATTCGGCCGCGGCTCCGGAGCCGGGTGGTTGCGGCGCCTGCGACGGCGCGTCAGAGGCGGCTTTCGAGACCATGGAGGACCTTTCTGAGCATGGTCACATCGGTGTGTTCGGCCGGCGGCACGGGCGGGCGGGTCACGATGAGTCCCCATTCGAGGAGATCGCAGAGCAGCACCTGCACGACCGACGGAGGCTGGCCGATGTGGGCGGCCACCTCGGCCACCGAGAGGAGCCCCTGACACTGCGCGAGGATCGTCTGGTGCTCGGGCTGCAGCGAGGCGGGGAACGCCGCGTCCGTCGCCATCACCAGGGATTCCCAGGCCAGGGACTCGATGTCTGATGCCGCACGGCCGCGAGTGATCACGTACGGGCGGACCGCCGAGGCCGTCGGCTCCTCCGGCCGCGGCTCCGTCATGACGCCGCGGCGGCCGGATCCCGCGGCAGGCTGCTCAGGTGCGAGCCGATCTTCACCACGAGCAGCTGCATCTGCTGGGCCACCAGGCCGACATCGGCGTCCAGGTCGGTGGCGACGCCCAGGTGCGCGCCCACACCGGCGTGGGTGAACAGCACGAACCCTTGGTCGGACTCCACCATCAACTGCCGTACGTCGGCGCCGGAGCCGAAGAGCAGCGCGGTCGTGGACCGTCCGGTCATGGTCATCGCCGCACAGGCCGCCGAGAGGGATTCGGCTTCGGCGACGCTCAGGTCGGACACGGCGCCGGTGAGGTTCTCTGCGGACGCGTGTCCGAGCCGCAGACCGTCCTCGGAGACCACCACGCTGTGCCGGACACCGGGGATCTCGATCAGCGGGCGGAGCATCCAGCCCAGGTCGGGAAGGGGGGTGATGATTCCGGTCACTGCCGGCCTCCGTCATGCTCGTCGGGGGTGAGGGGTTGGGTCGGTGTCGCGGTCGGCCCCTGATCGGCCGACGGGTTCGCTTCTTGCGCCGCGAAGTGGTCCGCGTCCAGGGCCGCACGGCCGCGCAGCGAGCCGGACACGACGCTGGCGATCGACGCACGCGCCGCCTCGGGCGTCCAGGGGGCCGCGGGCGTGGCCGGGGGCGCCTGCCGCTGTTCCGGTACGGGCCGGCGGGGCGTGCCGGGCGCGCTCTGGCGACGGTTGCGCCGCCGGGGCAGGCCGGCCGTCGTCTCGTTCGCCGGGGGTGCGCTCGGTGCGGCCCGTACGGACAGCTCCTCCTGCTCGGCGGGGTCGTGCTGTTCCTGCACCTGCGCGGCGGCGTGCTGCGGCGCACCGCCCGCCCGGGTCTCCGGCTGCCGCACGGGAGGTGCGGCCACGGGCTGCGGCTCCGCGGACGGCGATGACACCGTTGTCGGAGCGCTCACCCGGTGGGATCCGGTGAGGCGTGAAGGGGGTTCGGTCAGCAGCCGGAACGGCACGAACGTCACCGCACGCGTGCCGCCGTAGGCCGAGGCCCCGCTCAGCTCCACGTTGAAGCCGAGCTCCCGGCTCCAGCGGCCCACGCAGGCCAGGCCGAGGCGGGGCACCGCGCCCAGGCGGGCGAGGTCCTGGTCGTCACGGAGCTGGCCCATCGCCCGGTGCAGCACGTCCGGCGGCATCCCGAGTCCGGCGTCGTCGATCTCCAGGACCGCTCCGGCGCCCACCTCGCGGATGGTGACCACGACTTGCGAGCGCGAGGGCGAGAACACCGTGGCGTTCTCCAGGAGTTCGGCGATGGCGTGCATCAGGCCCTCCACCGCGGGCGGCACCGCGTAGAGCGTCTGCCCGCCGTGCACCTCGATGCGGCTGTACTCCACGATGCGCGACTGTGCGCCGCGTACGCAGTCGTACAGCGAGACCGGCCTGGTCTCCCGGCGGGCGGGCCAGATCCCGCACATCACCAGGAGCGTCTGGGCCTTGCGGGTCATCTGCGCGGCCGCGTGGTCGGCCTTCATCACCTCGGCCATCAGGTGCTGGTCGTCGATGGAGCGCTCGACCCGGTCCAGGACCTGCTGCTGCACGGTGGCCATGGCGTGCATGGTGCGGGCGACGGACTCGAAGGCGGCCTGCACCGAGTCGCGCAGTCCGCGCTCGCGGCGTACCGCCTCGTCCGATCCCAGGGCGGCGGACACGGCGGCAAGCGCCCGCGCGAACTCCTCACCGGTCTCGCCCGGCGCGGCCAGCGGCCCCGGCACGCCCTCCAGGCGCTGCCCGGCGCGCACGCGCTCCGCGATCGCCGGGAGCCGCACGCCGGCCAGGTGTGCCACCTCGGCCTCGCGGGCCGCGGCGAGCCGCTCCTGGCGGGCCCGGTCGGCCCGTTCGGCGGACAACTGCCGCACCAGTACGAGCACCCAGGCAAGCAGCAGCACCGCGACCGCGGCGCAGCCGCCCGCCAGAACCTGGCGCCACTCGGCGGCCGCGTCCAGTGCGGCGAGCACCGCACCCGCGGCCGCGAGGATGACCGCCATCAGCCAGACCACTGCCTCGCGGCCCACGGACCCGCGCTTGAGACGGCTCACCACGGCGTACCTGACCAGGTGATCCCGTACACCTTCACCACAACGAACGAACCCTCCCCGAACGCACCGAACTCCCTTACGAATGGGGAGCGTGGCGATCTTAGGGCAACTCCGCATTTTCCGCTTGTCGTTGAGGAAGCCGGCCTTCCGGTGTGCCTGGTCCTGCCGGGGTTTGCCGGATTTTCTACCTCTCCAGGGGGCACCGGGCGATCAGTTCGGCGGGGTCGGCGGCGCCCGGACGCGGCAGGGTCCGGCTGGGCGGCGGCTGCTTGCCCCGGTCGGTCCAGGTCTCCATCGCGGTGAAGGCGGAGCGGTGGCAGGGCACCAGGGGGCGCAGCTTGTCGGGGAAGGTGTCGAAGAGCGAATCGACGTGGGTGCCGCCTTCGACGCGGTAGTAGCGGAACAGGTCGCCGCGGCCCGCGTCCCGCACCATCTTGGCGTAGACATCCGAGTCCTTGCTGATGGGCAGCTGGACGTCGAGGGTGCCGTGCACGGTGATCAGGGGTTTGCCGATGCGTCCGGTCAGGGCGATCTTCCCTACGGCCGAGCGGACTTCGCGCGGTCGCGTCGCGTAGGCGTAGTCGGCGTCGCAGGCCGGTGTGCCCGGTGCGCAGAAGGGGGTTCCGGCCTCCGTCGCACCGTCGTAGCCCGGATCCAGCTCCTCGCGGTAGATCCGCTGGGTCAGGTCCCAGTAGACCTGGTGGTGGTAGGGCCACAGGAATTCGGAGCCGGCCGGGAACCCGGCGGCGACCATCTCCCGGTGCGCCCGGTCGGCTCCCTCACCGCCCGCCGCGTAGACGGGGTAGGCGCGCAGCGCGGGCGGCAGGAAGTCCAGCAGGTTGGGGCCCTTGGTCCGCCACAGGGTGCCTTCCCAGTCCACTCCCCCGTCGTAGAGCCCGGGGTGGTTCTCCAGCTGCCAGCGCACCAGATAGCCGCCGTTGGACATGCCGGTGGCCAGCGTGCGCGCCGGGGGCCGGTGGTATCGCTGCGCGACCACCGTCTTGGCGGCGCGCGTGAGTTGGGTGACGCGGTCGTTCCATTCGGCGATCGCGTCGCCGGGCTCCTCCCCGTCGCGGTAGAAGGCCGCTCCGGTGTTGCCCTTGTCGGTCGAGGCGAACGCATAGCCCTTGGAGAGCACCCAGTCGCCGATCGCCCGGTCGTTGGCGTACTGCTCCCGCACCCCCGGCGAGCCCGCGACCACCAGCCCGCCGTTCCATCGGTCGGGCAGCCGGATGACGAACTGCGCGTCGTGCTTCCAGCCGTGGTTGGTATTGGTCGCCGAGGTGTCGGGGAAGTAGCCGTCGATCTGGATGCCCGGTACGCCCGCGGGCGTTGTGAGTCCGGCGGGGGTCAGACCCGCCCAGTCGGCCGGGTCGGTGTGCCCGGAGGAGACGGTGCCCGCGGTGGTCAGCTCGGCCAGGCAGGACCTCTCCTGGCGTTCGGCGCCGGGCACCTTGAGCCTCGCCGATGACGCGCAGTGCCCCGCGCTGCCGCCGGGGCCCGCGCCGGAGGGTTCGGCGGCGGCCGGGACCGCGGCGAGCGTGACGAGCAGCCCGGTCAGGGCGAGGGCGCCGCGGAGCGAGCGGGCAGGGCATACCCGGCGGGGCAGGGGTCTGGGCACAGCGGTGGGTGGCACGGGGTCCTCCGGTCGGGCGTGCAGGTGTACGGGGATGCGTGGAGCAGGAGCGGTGGCCGGGCCGAAGCCCGGTGCCACCGCCCCCGGTTGCTGTACGAGGGCCCGTCAGGGGCAGGTGCCGTCGGCGATGACGTAGTGGCCGGCCGGCGATTCCTTGAGCGTGTGCGTGACGGCGACGTTGTAGAGGCCCATGTTCTGGTTGGAGCCCTTGGCGTAGGTGTAGCCGCCGCTGGTGGTGGCCCGTCCCGCCTGGACCTGCTGGTAGTTGTTCGCGGTCCAGCACTTGGCGCCGGAGCCCGTGGTGGAGGCGGTGAGCGCGGCCGAGCGTGCGCCTTCCTTGCCGGCCGTGTCGCGGGCGGCCACGGTGTAGGTGTGGCCGGCGCCGGGGCTGAGGCCGGTGTCCGTGAACGGCGGGGCGCCCGGTGTCGCGATCCGGGTGCCGTCGCGGTACACGGCGTACGACGCGGCGTCGGTGACGCCGTTCCACGTCAGGGTGACGGACGTATCGGTCGCACCGGTCGCGGCCAGACCGCCAGGGGCCGGCAGGCCGCCGGGGTCCGGGTCGTTGCCGTCCAGGCCGAAGAATCCGGTGATCCAGTAGCTGGAGCAGATGGAGTCGATGAAGTTCGCCGTGCCGGTCGCCCCGCACTGCTGTGCGCCTGTTCCGGGGTCGACCGGGGTGCCGTGGGCGATGGAGGGCACCCGGTCGACCTCCACGGCTACATTGCCGTCCGCTCCGAGGTACTGCTCCCTGCGCGTGGAGTTGGGGCCGATGGCGGAGGTGCGGTCCGGGCTCTGGTCGATGCCGTGGACGGCGGTCCACTGGTCACGCAGTTCGTCGGCGTTCTTCTTGGCGACCGTGGGGTCGCTGTCGCCCTGCCAGACGGCCACCCGCGGCCAGGGGCCGCCGTAGCCGGGGTAGGCGTCACGCACGCCCTGCGCCCAGGCCGCCGGGGTGCGGTCGACTCCGGGGTTCATGCAGCTGTACGCCGACACCACGTCATCGGCGCAGTCGTACGGGAGGCCCGCGACCACGGCGCCCGCCTTGAACACGTCCGGGTAGGCGGCCAGCATCACCGACGTCATGGCGCCGCCGGCCGACAGGCCCGTGACGTACACGCGTTGCGGATCGGCGCCGTAGGCGGAAGCGGCGTGCGCCACCATCTGGCGGATCGAAGCGGCCTCGCCCTGCCCGCGCCGGGTATCGCCCGGCTGGAACCAGTTGAAGCACTTGCTGCTGTTGTTGGCCGACGTCTGCTCGGGAAAGACGAGCAGGAAGCCGTGCTGGTCGGCGAACTTCTCCAGGCCGGCGTTGTCCGCGTACAACTGCGCGCTCTGGCTGCAGCCGTGCATGGCCACCACCACGGCGGGCTGGGCCGCCAGGGTCGACGGCTTGTACACGTACATGTTCAGGCCGCCCGGATTGGCGCCGAAGCTGCCGACCTTCTCCAGGGCGACGGCCGCCTGTGCGGCGGGCGACGGCGCGAACACCGCCGCGGCCACGACCAGGCCCACCACGGCGCTCACCCGCCCCAGGGCGCGCCGCCACCGCCCCCGCTGCCTCGCCCGGCGAGGCGGCCCTCCGGGCAGTTGCGGGTTCGAACGTCTCTGGTACGGCGGCATGGCGGCTCCCGACGGAGGGCGGCGCGGTCTCCGGGGCGGATCACGCGACCCCGGAGACCGTCCCCTCCTGCTGCGGGCCGAGGCGCCGGGGTGCCGGCAACCGTAGAAGTCACCGGAAGCCGGGCAGAATGGCGGCGTCCGCCACAACGCCGTCAACTGGCGCTGGTGTCCGACCTGTTGCCGCCCGGATCGGCCCGTGCTATCAGCGCCGCCCCTGTTCCGCGACCGTGCAGGCCCTGATTGAGCTCGCGCAGTACCGCCTCCAACAGGCTGCGCGTGCCGCCCACGGAGACGTCCGCGCCCGCGCCGCGCCCCTCAGGACCCGGTGCCGGGCCCGCGCGGCGTCGGCCGGTCGATTTCCGCGGGGTCACAGGCCCGCGTCAGCGGCGTTGGCGCCGGCGAGCCGGTGGTGGATGCGCTCCGCCCAGTTGTCGACGGCCTTCCAGTCCCGGTGGTCGCCGTACCGTCCGCCGCGCGCCCGGAAGGCCAGATGACGCAGGCCCGGCACGTGATCCCGGTAGACGGCCCCGGCCAGCATCTGGTGCTCACGGGGGCGGATCAGGGAGCGGATGCCGGCCAGCTGCCGGGGCTCGGCGCCGCCGCGGACGGGCCAGTGGCCCGCGTGGGGCGGCACGCCGACGCTGTACAGCCAGGTGGGGTGCGTGGCCAGGGTGCTGGGGTGGCTGCGGATGAAGTCGGTGGCCTGCCCGAGCCAGGCCCCGTGATGCACCGCGCTGCCCAGCACGAACGCGTCGTAGCCTCCCGTCTTCTGCTCGGCGGCCAGCGGCACGACGACCGTGACGTGGCCGCACTCCGCGAGCCGGGTCGCGAGGCGCTCCGCGATGCCGTGGGTGGAGCCGTGCACCCCGGTGTAGCCGACCAGGATGTTCATGATGCCGCAGCTCCTCTTCCGTGACGTGGGCACGGGCCGGTTGCAGGACGTGGAGACGGATTCGAGTTACGGCCTTTCCCGGGAGCCGCACGGGGATTGCGGAACATCGAAGATGCTCCCCGGACCGGGAAAGGCCGCCGCCCTCGCACCGGCGGGCAGGCGCCATGGGCGGCTGCCGGGCGAGGCGTTGAGGTGGCGACGCGGGGAGAGGGCGCCGGGCCAGGCGGTCTGCTGCCGCCCGCGGCGGTCCGCGGCTGCTCCCCAAGGCGCGACATCCCGGCTCTCCCGCTGTCAGTTGAAAACTACACAGAAAGGTAGAACGCCGAGGTCTGGGGCATTCGCCACCATAGAGGCGTTTGGCAATGCCGGACAGGCGCGCGTCGGCCACAGTAATCAACACCCTCGACCAAAAGCCGACACGACCCGGGCGGTCCCACCGAGGCCGGTTCGCCCCCTCCCCGGCCGGCCTCTTCGGTGGAAACGTCCCCAGCACGAACCCTGCCGGGGATGCCGGAAGGCGGTGGCGGCATTGGACCAGGTCCCGCTCGCGGCAGCCCCCGGCCCGGCGCCGGTGACCGGGGATCCGCTCACTCAAGTAACGCCCCTGGACACCCGTATCCAGGAGGCACCGTGACCCTCGCACGCGCACCGGCCCTGGACGCCCCTCGGAGCACGGCGAACTGCCCGGCCGCCGGGCCCTCTTGCCCGACGGGCACTCCTCCGCCGACCGGACCGCCGCGGCCAGACCAATTCAGGCCACCTCTCCCCGGCCACCGCGGCATCTGCTCCCGCCACCGCACCCCGGTCCCCCGGACCGGCTGACTCCTCATCGCACCGCGGAGGTGCGCACCATGCCCACGCAGCAGACCATCACCGCCGGCATCGACGGCTCGCCCGAGAGCCTGGACGCCGCCCGCTGGGCAGCCCACGAAGCCCTGCGGCGCCGTCTGCCCCTCCACCTCGTCCACGCCTGCGACCCGCCGGCGGACCGCGGTCGGCCGCCGGACGACGACGTCCTGTCCCGGCGCGAGTCCGGTGCCCTCGACCGCGCGGTCGTGCACCTCTCGCACACCCACCCCACCCTGGCCATCCTCGACGAGGAGGTCACCGGACCGCCGGTGGGGGCCCTGCTTGCGGCGGCCAGATCTTCGGCTCTGCTCGTCGTCGGCTCGCGCGGCTCCGGTGCGCTCGCCAGAGCCCTGGTCGGCTCGGTCGCCCTGGCCGTCGCCGCGCGTGCGTCCTGCCCCGTCGCCCTGGTGCGGGCGAGCGCGCGCCCCGAGGACCTGGGCTCGGCGGTCGGGCCCGACCACCCGGTGGTGCTCGGCCTCGACCTCGCCCGTGCCGGTGACGAACTCCTGGAGTACGCCTTCGACGCGGCGGCGTCCCGCGAGGCACCGCTGCATGTCGTGCATGTCTGGACGGCCCCGCTGATCCCCTCCGCCGACGCCATCGACCCCGTACCGGAAAAGGAGCGCCGCCTGGCGGGCGAACTCGCCCCCTGGCGGCACAAGTTCCCCGGCACGCAGGTCACCGACCGGCTCGTGCACGGTCTGGCCGGCCACCACTTGGTCAGGGCGGCCGCGGGCGCGGGCCTGCTGGTCATCGGCCGCCGGGTCCCGGTCGGTCCGCACCTCGGGCGGACCTCCCACGCGGCGATCCACCACGCCAGGTGCCCGGTCGTCGTCGTCCCGCACTACTGACGGGCGGCCCCGCCGCGGGCGACTCACCCGCGGCGGAGGATGCCAGGACCGCCGGTTGCCGCTGCGATCACCGGATGGCTGAAGAGAGCGCGTGGAGCCCGGTGGCCTTCGTCGCCCGCCGGGCGCGGAGTGTCCTTGGCATCGTGGACGAGGCGGCGGGCACGGTGATCCGTGCGGTGGCCGGCGTGGTTCTGGACCGCATCGATCTGGACGACCTCGTGTCCCGTGTCGACGTGAACCGGATCGTGGAGCGGGTGGACGTCCAGCGGATCGTCGAGCAGTTGGACGTGGACGCCATCGCCGATCTCGTGGACGTGGAGAGGGTCGCCGACCGGGTCGACGTCAACCGCGTCGCGGACCGGGTCGACGTACGGCGGGTCGCCGATCGCGTGGACGTGGACGCGATCGCCGAACGGGTGGACGTGGAGGCCGTCGCCGACCGGATCGACGTGAACCGGGTGGCCGACCGCGTCGACGTGAACCGCGTCGCGGAACGGGTCGACGTCGACCGGATCGCCGGGCAGGTCGACGTCAACGCGGTCGCGGCGCGGGTCGACGTCGACGCGGTGATCGTCCGGATCGATCTGGCGGGACTCACGCGTGACGTGCTGTCCGAGATCGATCTCGGGCGGATCGTCCGCGACACCGGGGGCGGGATGGCCGCGGAGACCGCCGACGCGGTCCGCCTGCTGGGCAGGCGCGGGGATCGCGGCGTCAACCGGCTCGGCGACCGGCTCCTCAGGCGGGCGGGACCGGCTCAGGGCAACGGGTCCGGTCCGTCCGGCGGGCGTGCGCGGTGACCGTACCGAAGGACGCGGCCGGCCTCGAACCGGCCGGACTCGTCTCGCGCGGCGTCGCGGCGATACTCGACGTGCTGGCCGTGGCTGCCATCGGCTTCACGCTGCAAGCGGGCGCCGGCTGCGTGCGCCTGCTGCTCTTCGGGCCGCCCTTCCGGTTCCCCGAACTCCCCGGCTGGCTGGCCGGAGCCGCGGGCTGGACCCTCGCCGTGCTGTACTTCGGCTGCTCGTGGGCGACGATCGGGCGCACGGTCGGAGACCGGCTGATGGGCCTGCGCGTCACCGGCCGCGCCGGGGAACGCCTCGGGCTGCTGCGCTCGTTGGTGCGTGCGGCTCTGTCGGTGACGTTCCCGGTGGGGCTGTACTGGGTCCCGTTCAGCAGGCGCCGTGCGTCGGTGCAGGATCTGCTGGTCGCCAGTGTCGTCCGCTACGACTGGCGTTGACCCCGCCCGGCGGTGGGTACCGCGCGGGCTCACCCGCTCCGGGTGGGGGCCGGGGTCCGGGGCAACTTCGCCGCGGCACCGAACCCGCCGAGCCCGATGACGGCGAGCACCAGGAGCGCCACGCGGTAGGGTCCCGCGGCCGGGTCCGCCACGAGGATGGTGCCGGCGATCGCGGTGCCCACCGAGGAACCCAGGTTCGACACACTGCGCGAGAGTCCGGAAATCTCGCCCTGCTGGCTCTCGGGGAAGCTGGACTGCACCACGTTGACCGAGGGTGTCAGCATCACTCCCATGCCCAGGCCGATGAACAGCAGCCCGGGGACGAAGAGCCAGGCGCTGGGTTCCGACCGGGACAGGGCAAGCAGCAGTCCGATGCCGCAGACCGTCACGGCGAACCCGGCCATCACGAGCGTGCGTTGCTCACGCCTCTTCGCGAAGCGCTCGGCGCCCAGCGAGGACGCGAGCAGTCCCAGCGTGGACGCACTGAAGATCACTCCGGTGCTGATCGCGTCGTATCCGCGGACGACCTGGAGGTATGCGGCCACCACGAACGACACGCCCATGAGCATCAGCCACTGGGTGTGCTGGGTGATCAGACCGAGGTTGGACGTGCGGTTGCGGAACAGCTCCGTGCGCAGGAGTGGTTGGACCCCGGAACGTTCCTTGGCCCGCACCCACCGGAAGAAGGCAACCAGGACCAGCACGCCGACCAGCAGCAGCGCGCCCGCCAGCCAGCCGTTGTCGTCGGCGGCGAGGATGCCCATGACGACCAGGACCAGACCGGTCGCGGACAGGACCGCGCCCCCGGTGTCGAAGACACGGTCGGGGTCCGGCGGCAGCGGGTCGTCGATGCGCCGGACGAGGAAAATGATCACCGCGACCACCAGTGCCTGGAAGACGAAGGCCGCCCGCCAGCTGATCGCCGAGGTGATGAGCCCGCCGATCAGCGGTCCCGCGGCGGCGCCGATGCCGCCCATCCCCATGATCGCCCCGAAGGCGCGGGCCCGGTCGGCGACGTTCGTGAACACGAGAGTGGTGAGGATGTAGACGGGCGGGATGAGCAGGGCCGTACCGACGCCCTGGAAGATGGAGTTGCCCAGGATGAGGATGCCGAGGCCGGGCGCCACCGCGCTGAGCACGGTGCCGATCCCGTACACGGCCAGGCCGACGACCAGGCAGCGCTTGCGGCCGTAGCGGTCGGTCAGGATGCCGCCCGGAATCATCAGCGCCGCCATGACAAGGAGGAAGATCGTGATGGCGGTCTGCACGCCCTGCACCGTGGTGTCCAGGTCCTCGCTGATGTCCTTGATCATCACGTTCATGTTCGAGCCCGCGAAGCTGCAGACGAACTGGGCGAGGGCGAGCGGCGCGAGCACCTGACGCGGCCAGGGGCGCTTCACCTGCCGGGCGTCTGCTCCATCCGGGGTGGACGGATCGGTCATCGTCTCGCCTCCGTTCGCGTCCCGCACGTCCCGTCCGTGGGCCGGACGACGGCCAGCCTGCTGGGCGGCCGCCCCTGCGGCGTCACCCCCGGAGGGTGACGACCGGGGGTAGCGGTCGGGGGCAACACTCGGGGCACAGCGGTGCAATCGGCACCCTCCTCGAGTACGGAGGCCCTGTCATGGCCACCTCGACAGCTCAGCACCACCGCTCCGGCGCCAAGCAGACGGCGGCCGCCGGGCTGACCATCTTCGCCGGGGTGTTGTTGTTCCTCTCCGGATCACTGGATTTCTGCCGGGGTCTGATGGCTGTCCTCGAGGACACCATCTTCGTCAACACCCCCAACTACGCCTTCGAGTTCGACCTGACGGCCTGGGGTTGGATCCACATGGCCTTCGGCACCGCCGCGGTGATCGTCAGTTTCGGGCTGTTCGTCGCGGCCAAGTGGGCCAGGATCTCGGGCATCATCATCGCCTCACTGGTGATCATCGCCAACTTCCTGTCCCTCCCGTACTCCCCGGTCTGGTCCATCACCCTGATCGCGATGAGCGGGTTCGTCATCTGGGCCCTGTGCGTGGTGGACAAGGACTCCGTCTACTAGACGAGGTGGCCCATGAGGGACGCACGGGCGCACGAAGCGGACGACCGGGCGGAGCGGATCGCTGAGTTCATCGCTCCGCTGCGGGTCGAACCCGGCTCGAAGGTGGACCTGTCCAAGGACTTCGACCCCACGCACAAGAAGGGCATCAAGAACAAGAAGGACGGGCAGGAACTGCTGCGCAGCGGCGTCCTCCTGCTCGCCGACTACCAGCGCCGGCTGGCCGCCGAGGGCACGCACGGCGTCCTGATGTGCCTGCAGGCGCTGGATGCCGGCGGCAAGGACGGCACGATCCGGCACGTGATGAGCGGGGTCAATCCCCAGGGCGTGCGCGTGGCCGGCTTCAAGGTGCCCTCCGCCGCCGAACTCAGCCACGACTACCTGTGGCGCTATGCCTGCAACCTGCCGCGCCGCGGCGAGATCGGCATCTTCAACCGGTCCCACTACGAGGAGGTCCTGGTCGTACGGGTGCACCCCGAGCACCTCACGCGCCAGCGGCTGCCGGGGGAAACCTCGGGCAAGAAGATCTGGCGCCGCCGCTACCGGGAGATCAACGACTGGGAGCGGTATCTGACGGACAACGGATTCAGGATCGTCAAGCTGTTCCTGTACCTGTCCAAGGAGGAGCAGCGCATCCGCTTCCTCAAACGGATCGATGTCCCCGAACGCAACTGGAAGTTCTCGGCGGCCGACATCCGTGAACGCACCTTCTGGGGCGACTACCAGAAGGCGTTCTCCGAGATGCTGTCCGCCACGAGCACTCCCTGGGCGCCCTGGTACGTCGTGCCCGCGGACCGCAAGTGGTTCGCGCGCACCTGCGCGGCGGCCGTGCTCGCCCACACGCTGATGGACATCGACCCGCAGTATCCGGTCATCGACGACAAGAGCCGGGACGCGCTCCAGCTGGCGAAGGGGCAGTTGGAGGACGAGGCGCCCGACGGTGCGGCGGCGGACCCCTATGCCACGCGGTCCGCCGCGGGCGGCCTGCGCCGCCGGGGCGAGCGGAGGCGCAAGCGATGACCGCACAGGCACCGGGCCACGGCGGCCGCCTCGCACCGGCGGACGCCTGGTACACCCTCCCGGCCGACGCGGTGGCCGGCGAACTCGACGTCGACCCGGCCGTGGGCCTGGACGCGGCGCGGGCGGCCACGCGGCTCGCCGAGGACGGGCCCAACACCCTGCCCGAGGAGCGCACGCCCAGCGGCCTGCTGCGCTTCCTCCGTCAGTACACCTCGTACATGCAGATCATCCTCGTCGCCTCCGCCGCGGTGTCGCTCGCCATCCAGGAGTGGGGCACCGCGGTGGTGCTGCTCGCCCTGACCGTCCTGAACGCGGTCATCGGGATACGCCAGGAGGGCAAGGCCGAGAGCGCCATGAACGCCCTCAAGGAGATGACCAAGGCCACCGCGCGGGTGCGGCGCGACAAGACGGAGGCGGAAATTCCTGCCGCGGACGTGGTCGTCGGCGATGTCGTCCTGCTGGCGGCGGGGGACGAAGTGCCCGCGGACGGGCGGCTCGTCGCCACCAGCGCCCTGCAGATCGACGAGTCCGCGCTCACCGGGGAGAGCGTGCCCGCCGCGAAGGACGCCGCGCCGGTACGGGGCAGTGGCCTGGGCCCGGCCGACCAGACGGACATGGCGTTCATGAACACCCCGGTCACCCACGGCAGCGGCGTTCTCGTGGTCACGGCCACCGGTGCCGCCACCGAACTGGGCAAGATCTCGGGGATGCTGTCGAGCACGCGGCGCGAGGAATCGCCGCTCACCCGGGAGCTGAACCGCCTGACGCTGTGGATCGTGGGGGCGGCCGGCATCACCATGGCCCTGATGTTCGCCCTGGGGCGCGGGCGGGACGTGCCCTGGGACGCGCTCTTCGTCAGCGCCGTGTCGCTGGCGATCGCCGCCGTGCCCGAGGCGCTGCCCACGGTGACGCAGACGATCCTCTCGCGCGGCGGTCTCGACCTGGCCCGACGGCACGCCATCGTCAAGGACCTGCCCTCGGTGGAAACCCTGGGCTTCACCTCGGCCGTCAACTCCGACAAGACCGGCACTCTGACCATGAATCAGATGACGGTGGTCGAAGTGGTGGACCCCTACGACCGCTACACGGTCTCGGGCACCGGCTACGCCCTGGAGGGCCGCATCCACCACGCCGCGGGCACCTCCCCCGGCATCGAGGACGCGATCCTGCCCTATCTCGTCGCCAACGACGCCACGCTCGTGGACGGACACGTGGTGGGCGATCCCACCGAGGGCGCCCTGCTCGTACTGGGCCACAAGGCGGGCCTCGACGTCGACGCCACGCGCGAGCGGCTCCCCCGGCTCGCCACCCTGCCGTTCGACCCGGCGTACAAACTCATGGCCACCTTCCACACCGCCCTCGACGACCACGGCCGTCCGGTCGTGCGCTGCTTCGTCAAGGGAGCGGCGCCGGCCGTCCTCGCGCGCACCACCACCGCCCTGTCGCACGGTGCGCCCATCCCCTTCGACACCGCACTGCGGACCCGGGCCGAGAGGGAACTCGAACGCATGGAACGGGCGGGCCGCCGCGTGATGGCCTCCGCCGTCCGCGACCTCGACCCCGCCGAGTTCACGCCCGAGGGAGATCTGCTGGCCCACGTCGGGGTGTTGTGCGTGACGAGTCTGGTCGGCATGGCCGATCCGCCGCGCACCGAGTCACGCGACGCCGTGGCCGCCGCTCAGGCCGCCCACATCCGCGTGCGGATGGTGACCGGCGACGACGTCATCACCGGCGCCGCCATCGCCGGACAGGTCGGCATCACGGGCAGCGCCATCCTGGGCGCCGACTTCGCGGCCCTCTCGGAGGACGAACGGCTGGCCCGCATCGACGACATCGGCGTCGTCGGCCGGGTGGCCCCCGAGCACAAGGTGCTCCTGGCCGAGACCCTGAAGAAGAAAGGCGACGTGGTCGCCATGACGGGCGACGGCGTCAACGACGCCCCGGCCATCAAGGCCGCCGACATCGGCATCGCCATGGGCTCCGGCACGGAGGTCGCCAAGAACGCCGGACGGATGATCCTGTCCGACGACAACTTCGCCACGATCGTCCACGCGGTGGAACAGGGCCGCAAGATCTACGACAACCTCACCAAGTACATCCGCTTCGTCCTGGTGCTGCTCGTCGTGTTCGTCCTGACGTTCCTGGGCGCGGCCCTGTTCGACATCGCCGAGGGCGAGCCGTTCACCCCCGCCCAGGTGCTGTGGATCCACTTCGTCGTCAACGCCGCCTTCGGCTTCTCGCTCGGCTTCGACCGGGTCAGCGCCGGCCTCATGTCCCGCCGCCCGCGCCCGCGCGGGCAGCCCGTGATGACGGGCGGTCTGATGCTGACGGTCGGGCTCGCCGGTACGGCCGTGGCGATCGGACTGCTGACCATGATCCAGCTCGGTGAGGCGCGCTACGACAGCGTCCGCGTCGGCAACTCCATCGCCCTCACCTCGTTCGCCCTGTGCCTGATCGTGGCCGCCCTCGAATGCCGCAACCAGACCGCTTCGGTGCTCACCGCCGACACCTTCGACAGCAAGCAGCTGAACTGGACGGTGCTCGGAGAGTTCGTGCTGGCCGTCCTGGTCACCCAGACCGACGCCTTCAACCGGCTGCTAGACACCACACCGCTGGGCATCGGCCAGTTCGGCTGGGCCCTGCTGCCCGCCCTCGCGCTCCTTGCCCTGTGGGAAGCGGGCAAGTTCGCCGCCCGCCGCCGTCACCAGCCCGCCGCCGCCGGACAGAGGTGAAAGGCCGGTGCGCGTGGGGACACCGCCCGGCCTCAGGACGCTGCGCACCTACCGCCGGGAGTGGCTGCTCAAGGACCTGGTCGCGGGCATCGTCCTGAGCACGCTCCTGGTGCCGCAGGGCATGGCGTACGCCGAACTGGCCGGACTACCGCCGATCACCGGCCTGTACACCTCCGTGCTGTGCCTGCTCGCCTACGCCGTGGCCGGGCCCTCGCGCGTCCTGGTGCTCGGCCCCGACTCCTCGCTCGGCCCGATGATCGCCGCGACGGTCCTGCCGCTGCTCGCCGCGGACGGGGACAGCGGCCGGGCGATTGCGCTCGCCTCGATGCTCGCCCTGATGGTCGGCGCGATCACGCTGCTTGCCGGGGTGGCGCGGCTGGGGTTCGTCGCCGACCTCATCTCCAAACCCACCATGATCGGCTACATGAACGGCCTTGCCCTGACCATCCTCATCGGGCAGTTGCCCAAACTGTTCGGCTTCTCGACCGACGCCGACGGGCTGATTGACGAGGTGGACGCCTTCGTCCGGGCGGTCGCGGACGGGAAGACGGTGGCCGCGGCCGTCGCGGTCGGCGGCGGCTGCATCCTCCTGATCCTGCTGCTCCAGCGCCTGATGCCCAAGATCCCGGCCGTCCTCGTCATGGTGGTCCTCGCCATCACCGCGTCCGTCGCCTTCGACCTGGACGAGCACGGGGTCAAGACCGTCGGACGGCTCCCCGAAGGGCTGCCGCCGTTCACGATCCCGCACATCGGCTGGGACGATCTGGGTCCGCTGTTCGTCGGCGCCCTCGGCATCGCCCTGGTGTCCCTGGCCGACACCATCTCCAACGCCTCGGCCTTCGCGGCCCGCAGCGGACAGGAGGTCCGCGGCAACGACGAGATGATCGCGATCGGCTCCGCGAACATGGCCGCCGGCCTCTTCCAGGGCTTCCCCGTGAGCACCAGCGGCTCACGCACGGCCGTGGCGGAGCGGGCCGGGGCGAAAACCCAGCTCACCGGCCTCGTCGGCGCGGCCCTGATCGTCTTCATGCTGGTCCTGCTGCCGGGCCTCTTCCGCGATCTGCCCCAGCCCGCGCTCGCCGCGGTCGTCATCACCGCCTCGCTGTCCCTTGCCGACCCGGCGGGCACGATGCGCCTGTGGCGCCAGCGCAAGGCGGAGTTCTGGCTGTGCATCGCGGCCTTCCTCGGCGTGGCCCTGCTCGGAGTGCTCCAGGGCATCGCGGTCGCGGTGGGCCTGTCGATCCTCAACGTCTTCCGGCGCGCGTGGTGGCCCTACAGCACCGTCCTGGGGCAGGTGCCCGGCCTGGAGGGCTACCACGACGTGCGCTCGCACCCGGGCGCCCAGCTCCTGCCGGGACTTGTGATCTTCCGCTTCGACGGGCCGCTGTTCTTCGCCAACGCCAAATCGTTCCGCGACGAAGTCCTGCGCTACGTCCGCGCCGAACCGGCACCGCGGCGCGTGCTGATCGCCGCGGAACCGGTGACCGACGTCGACACGACCGCGGCGGACATCCTGGAGGAACTGGACGCCACGCTCAAGGAGCTGGGCGTGAGCCTGGTCTTCGCCGAGCTCAAGGACCCGGTACGGGGCAAGGTCAAACGCTACGGCCTGGCCCACACCTTCGACGCGAGCCGCTTCCACCCCACCGTGGAAGGCGCCGTGGAGGCGTACCGGTCGGACAGCGGCGCCGACTGGGGCCCGGCCCACCGGGAGACCGGCGGCCCGGGCTGATCCACGTCCCCGCGCGGGCGGCTAGCGCGCGGGCAGGGGTACGCCGGCCGCGGCGACCGACAGCAGATGCGTGCCCCAGGGCGGCAGATCGACATAGAGTCCGCTGCCCGTCAGCTCCGCGCCCGCACGCTCGTACCGCTCGACGTCGAGCAGACTGGCCAACTCCACGTGCCCCTGGCCCAGTTCGCTCCAGGGCAGCCGGATGAGTGCCTGCGCCTGATGGTCGGAAAGGTTCACCACGGTCAGGAACCGCCCCGACTCGCCGGACCAGCACGAGACGATCAGGTCACGGCCGGAGTCGTTGTCGGGCCAGCCCTGGCACTCCAGGAGCTGCCACCGCCCCGTGCGCATGCCGCTGCGGCGCACGGCCGACAGCAGCCGCTCGTGAAACTCGCGCAGGGAGGGATCCGGCACCTCGTCCGGGCGCCGGTCCAGGAAGACCGGCAGGTGGACGCGGCGCCCGGTGAACTGGCCCTCGTGCCACAGGGTCGCGCCGGGCAGTGTGGCGATCAGCGTGGCCGCCGCCCGCTCCTTGGCCGCCGGCAGCGTCCGTGCGGCCCGCGGCTCGTCATGGTTCTCCAGGAACCGCACAAGGCCGCGCTGGTACTGCTCGTCGGCCCGCAGGTGCCCCCTGACCGACTCGGCGCTCTCGTTGAGCACCCGGTCGTAGAGCCGCTTGTCGTAGCAGAAGTCGAACCCCTGCTGCTGCAGCGCCCATTCGAGGTCCCAGTACGCCTCCGCGGCGAAGACCATGTGCGGGTGGTGACGGCGCACGGCGGTCACCACCTCGGGCCAGAAGTCCTCCTGCGGCCGCTCGCCCGCCCGCTCGCCCCACGTCCGGGCGAAGACGTCGTTCATCATCAGCATCGCCATGTCGCAGCGCACCCCGTCGCAGACCCCGCCGATGCCCTCGAGCACCTCTTCGGTCGCCCGCCGCAGGGCCGGGGCGAAGGCGTTGAGCTGGACCACGTCGGGCCAGGGCGGGAAGAACGGGTCGCGGCCCCGCGCGAGCACGGCCTGCCCGGTGTCGAGGAACCCGGCCGGATCACGCCGGACGTCCTCTTCGTCGCCCTGCACGAAGTACTCGGGGTGCTCGCTCACCCAGGGACTGTCCGGGGCCACGTGGTTGGGCACGTAGTCGAGCAGCAGCCCCACGCCCCTGCGGTCGAGTTCGGCCCGCGCGACCGCCAGGCCCGCCGCCCCGCCGAGCGCCTCGTCGACCTCGTAGCGGCGGATGCAGTACGGCGATCCGGCGATGTCCTCCTCGCCGATGTCGGGGACGGCTCGGGCGAAGGCGCCGCGCAGGGCCGGGTTCTCCAGGGCGATGGCGCGTCCCTGCGGGCTGCGCTCCCAGACGCCCATCAGCCACACGGCGTCGACCCCGGAGGGTGTGATCTCGTCCCACACGTCCTTGGGCACGTCCGCCAGACCGGCCGGACCTCCGGTGCGCAGCGCCGTCTCCCGCAGCCAGACGCGGGTGTTGACCTCGTGCACGACGGGCTGCGCGGGCAACTCGGTCATCGTTTCTGCCTCCTCGCCGAACCGGCGCGCAGATCTTCCGGTTCCAGCGTGCCGAAGATCTGCATCAGGGCGGCGACCAGGCCGGTCCAGCCGGTCTGGTGCGAAGCCCCGAGGCCGGCGCCGTTGTCGCCGTGGAAGTACTCGTAGAAGCTGATCAGATCGCGCCAGTGCGGGTCGTCCTTGAACTTCGCCTGGCCGCCGTAGACGGGCCGCCGTCCGTTCTCGCCCTGCAGGAAGATGCGGGTGAGGCGCGATGCGATGTCCTCGGCGACCTCGTAGAGGTTCTTCTGGATGCCCGATCCTGTCGGGCACTCGACGGTGAAGTCATCGCCGTAGAAGCCGTAGAGGTTGAGCAGGCCGCGGATGACCAGGGCGTTCATCGGCATCCAGACCGGGCCGCGCCAGTTGGAGTTGCCGCCGAACATGCCGGTGTCCGACTCCGCGGGCAGATAGGAGACCTTGTACTCCTCGCCGTGCACCCAGAACGTGTAGGGGTGCTCGGCGTGGAACCGCGACAGCGCCCTGACCCCGTACGGGCTCAGGAATTCGTCCTCCGACAGGAGGCGGGCCAGCACGCGCACCAGTTTCTTCTCGTCCAGGACGGACAGCAGCCGGGGGCCGCCCGCCGTACCGGCCTGTGCCGCGCTGAGCGTCACGGACAGGGAGGGGTGGCGCTCGGCGAACCGCCGCAGCCGGTCGGCCAGACCCGAGAAACGGTTGAGCTCGTCGGGCTGGAAGACGGTCGAGGCGCACAGCGGGAGAAGCCCCACCATGGAACGGACTTTCAGGCGCACCGCGTGCCCGTCGGGCATCCGCAGCACGTCGTAGAAGAAGCCGTCCTCCTCGTCCCACAGCTCGTCGTGCAGATCCCCGACCCGGTCCATCGACGCGGCGATCCACAGATAGTGCTCGACGAACTTCAGGACCAGTTCCTCGTAGGCCTCGTTGTGTTCGGCGAGCTCCATCGCGATCTGCAGCATCGACTGGCAGTACAGCGCCATCCAGGCGGTGCCGTCGGCCTGTTCCAGGGTGCCGCCGGTGGGCAGGGGGGCGCTGCGGTCGAAGACGCCGATGTTGTCCAGGCCCAGGAAGCCGCCCTGGAAGACGTTGCGGCCGCCGGGGTCCTTGCGGTTGACCCACCAGGTGAAGTTGGTGAGCAGCTTCTGGAAGGTGCGTTCGAGGAAGGCGTGGTCGCCCTGCCCGGTCGTCCCCTTCTCCATCGTGTAGACGAAATACGCGGCCCAGGCGTGCACGGGCGGATTGACGTCGCCGAAGTTCCACTCGTAGGCCGGGATCTGGCCGTTGGGGTGCAAGTAGACGTCGCGCAGCAGCAGTTCGAGCTGCTCCTTCGCGAAGCCGATGTCGACGACGGCCAGGCCCACGGCGTGGAAGGCCAGGTCCCAGGCGGCGAACCAGGGGTACTCCCACTTGTCCGGCATGGAGACGATGTCGTCGCTGAGCATGTGGAACCACTCGTGGTTGCGCTGTCCCGGCCGTGGCGGGCTCCACGGGGTCAGGTCGTGCTCGCCCAGCCATTTCTCCAGGTCGAAGGCGTAGTACTGCTTGGACCAGAGCATGCCGGCCAGGGCCTGGCGCAGGACGCGGGCCTCGTCCTCGCCCGCCCGCTCGGGAGTCAGTTCGCGGTAGAAGTCGTCCGCTTCGGCGATCCGGTCGCTGAAGACCGTGTCGAATCCCTTGGTCAGGGAGAGCTTCGCGTCGGCGGGGCCGAGCCGCAGCCGCAGGGTCAGGGAGCCGCCCGCGGGAACGGTGAGCGTGTGATGGGCGGCCGCCTTGGTGCCCTCCCGGGCCGGGTTGACGGCGTCGTCTTCTCCCTGGACGACGTAGCGGTCGATGGCGTTCTTGACGTAGGGGCTCGCGTTGGGCGAGCCGAACAGGCGCTGGTGGTCGGTCTCGTTCTCGGTGAACAGCAGCGTGGGGCCGTCCGCGCACCGCAGTTCGTAGCTGCCGAGCTCGGGGTGGTCGGCGCGGATCGTGGCGGTCGAGCCGGACGCGTCCGCCGCCCGCAGCCGCGGCCGGTGCTCCTGGTCGGGGTGATCGCCCCAGGACCAGGTGTTGCGGAACCACAGGGTGGGCAGCACGTGCAGGGTCGCCTCGTCGGGGCCGCGGTTGTCGACGGTGATGCGCATCAGGATGTCGTCGTGGTCGGCCTTGGCGTATTCCACGGTGACGTCGAAGTAGCGGTCGTCGTCGAAGACGCCGGTGTCCATGAGCTCGTACTCGAACTCCTGGCGGGTGCGCTCCCGGTTGACGGACACGAGGTCGTTGTACGGGAACGCGGCCTGCGGGTACTTGTACAGGTACTTCAGGTACGAGTGGCTGGGGGTGCTGTCGAGGTAGAAGTAGTACTCCTTGACGTCCTCGCCGTGGTTGCCCTCACCGTTGGTCAGGCCGAAGGCGCGCTCCTTGAGGATCGCGTCCCGGCCGTTCCACAGGGCCAGGGCCAGACACAGGCGCTGCTTGTCGTCGCAGATGCCTCCCAGGCCGTCCTCGCCCCACCGGTAGGCCCGTGACCGCGCGTGATCGTGCGGGAAGTAGGACCAGGCGTCGCCGCCGGGGCTGTAGTCCTCGCGGACCGTGCCCCACTGCCGTTCGCTCAGGTAGGGGCCCCACAGGCGCGAGCGTGCGCTCCCGTCCCCCTTCGGTCCGATCCGCCCGGCGTGCGTCCGCGTCTTCATGCGCGTCTCCCTGCCTCGGTCAACCGGATGCGCCAGTCTTCGCGGGGGTCCCCCGACCCGCCTCACCTTTCGGGGGTGAGCCCTCCGGGGAGCCTTCCGCGCGGATGACGAGAGTGAGCGCGATCTCGTACGCGGCCAGCAGCCCGCCGACCACGAAGAGGCCGGTCCACGACGAGAGCAGCAGGGCGACCAGGGCCGCCACGATCACGCCGGACACCCGCAGCACGTCGGCGTGCTGCGCCAGCCACGGCCGCACCCGTGCGCCTTCCACCCGGTCCCCGGCCTTGGCAAGCAGATGGCCGGTGGCCCGCGCGCCCTGCGCCGCGTACCCGCGCAGCGCCCTCGGCAGGCGTCCCGGTCCCACCAGGTAGGCAAGCACGGCGATGCCCACGCCCAGCCACAAGAGCTGGTCGCCCCGCTCGCGCAGGGTCTCGAACACGGTCCACATCGCGGAGCGCGCGCCCTCGCGGTAGACGCCCGAGGGCACCTGGTCGAGCAGTTGGTCCCGCACCGCCCGCAGCACGGTGGAGAGGACCGTGACGGTCACCACCAGCCACAGACCCAGCTGCAGGAGGGTGCGCCGCCGGTGGGGCGAGATCCACAGGGCGAGCCCGAGCAGCACCGGTACGGCGATCACCAGGCCCACCACGGCGCGTTTGGCCATCAGCACGGTGTCCTGCAGCTGACCGAGTTCGTGCCGGTTGTAGAGCCGGATCTGCGCGAAGTTCTCGGGCAGTGACACCCCGAGCGCCTTCTCGATGCGCTGGTGCAGGCCCGGCGGGAGCTCGCCGGAGGAGAGGGCCGGCAGATCGAGCTTCTTGCCGAAGAGGGTGGGAAGCTCCTGCTCCAGGTTCCGCAGCACGTTGTTGACCATCGGCAGCAGGTTCAGGGTGACCGTGTCGCCGCTCACCTTCACGTTCTCGTTGCGTTTCTCGAGCACTTCGATGATCCGTGCGTGGGCGCGGCGATTCGTCGCGCGCCACAGCTCCTGGAACCGTTCGTTGTCGATGAGCTTGGAGATCGAGTCCCGCAGATAGTCGTGGACGGCCCCGGTGACCGGCGCCGCGAGGAAGGACGCGCGCGGCGGCAGCGCATCGGACAGCCGCTGCTCGACGTCCAGCTGGTCGAAGATCTCGCGTGCCAGATACGTGGAGACGGCGGCGTTCACGTCCGGGTCCTCGGGCAGCGGCCCCACCGTGGCGATCCAGCGGTCCGTGTTGAGCGTGGTCCGCGCTCCCCACACCCCCACGATCGACGTGGTCGCCAGGACGGCGACCAGAGCGATCAGGACGGCCGCCACGACACGTCGCGCGGACAGCAGACGGACCCGGCGTCGCCGCTCGGCCCCCGCGCGGTCGCGCAGCTGGTCGACCTCCGCCCGCAGGCGCTCGAGTTCGCTCTCGGTGGCGTTGTCACGACCGGGCCCGGCGGCGTCCCCGTCCGGTGTCTCTTGATGGGTCATGGGCGTCGCACCTCCGCCTCCCACCGTCACCGCGCCCGCGCCCGGTTCCCTCACCTTCGGCGGGTGACGCGCCGCACCGGCCGCCGACGCTGTGATGACGGCCGTGACGGCGGCATTTTCCCGAGAGGAGACACGATGGCTGGGATCGGACCGGTACAACTCCTGACGGTCGAGTTCGGACCCGACGCCAAATTCGAGGGACGGATCATCGAGGAACTGTCGATCCTTGAGGCCAACGGACAGATCCGCGTCCTGGACATGCTCTTCGTGCGCAAGGAGCCCGGCGGGAATCTGTTCGCCCTCGACTTCCAGGCGGAGGGCATGGGCGAGACGGTCGCCGCGCTGCTCGGCATCTCGGGCGAGCAGCTGCGGGCGGCCGAGACGGCGGACCCGAGCCTGGCCGAGGGCAACGCCTTCGGCCTGACCCTGGACGAGATCAGGGAGATGGCCGACTCCCTGGACCCGGGGTCCGCGGCGGCCTTCATCCTGCTGGAACACGTCTGGGCCAAGTATCTGCGCAAGGCTCTTCGCGACGCCGGTGCCGTCCCTGTCGCCGAGGGCTTCCTCACCGAAGAGGCAATAGCCCCCGTCATCGCCGAACTGACGGCGATGGCACAGAAGCTGGGCGATCCGGTCACGCCGGAAGTCCGGCCGGACCCGACCACCCGCAACCCACGGAGGAGGGCCTGATGGCCGATCTGGTCGTACTCGGATTTTCGGACAAGGAGAAGGCGGAGGGAGTGCTGCGGCTCGCCAAGGAACTCTCCCGCCAGGAACTGCTCGACCTGGAGGACGCGGCGATCGCCTGGCGGACCATGGACGGCAAGCTCCATGTGCACCAGACGTTCAACACCACGGCCACCGGCGCGGCCGGCGGCGCCCTGTGGGGCTCGCTGTTCGGACTGCTCTTCCTGATGCCGGTGTTCGGTGCCGCGGTGGGCGCCGCCACCGGTGCCATCGCTGGCAAGCTCTCCGACATCGGCATCAACGACGCCTTCGTCAAGGAGACCGCGAGCACCCTGGAGCCGGGGCGCGCGGCTCTCTTCGCTCTGGTCCGGCGCTCGACGCCCGACCGCGTACGTGACGCGGTACGTCCCTTCAACCCCACCGTGATCCGCACGTCGCTCACCAAGGACCGGGAGGAGGAGCTGATCAAGGCCCTGCAGGAGAAGTGACCCCTCAGGAGAAGTGAGCGAGGGCGGTCCGGCGCTCCGGGCCGGGCCGTCGCGCAGGCGCCGTCTCGCACCGGAATTTCACCCGGGTGAGATGGCGCTTGCTGTGCGCTCCCGCTGTCCCGGCGAGCCCATACTTGCCGCCACCGCCACACTTTGCTCCGAGAGCGAGGTGCCGCTCATGGCCGAGCCCTCAGGCCCTGTACGGGACACCGGCCAGAACCGGGCGCCCGCCGCGACGGCGCCCGCGGTGCCCGCCTGGCTCGTCCCCCGCCCCCGCCTGACCGACCGTCTCGCCAGAGGCGTCCTCGGGCCCCTGACCGTGATCGTGGGCCCGGTGGGCGCGGGCAAGACGGCGCTGGCCCTGGAGTGGGCGCACACCCGGCGCCTGCCGGGGCCGCTCGCCTGGGTCACCTGCGACGGCCGCGCCGAGCAGTCCGGCGTCTTCTGGCCGCGGGTGATCGGCACGCTGCGCGAGGCCGGCGTGGACCTGCCCGAACCTCTCACGGAGGAGACCGAACCGCTGCTCGTGGCGGCGCTCGCCGCCGATCTGCACCGGCGCGGCGATCCGGTGGTCCTCGTCCTGGACGACTTCCAGCCCGCTCCCGGCTCTCCGATCGCGGAAGGCGTCAGCAGCCTCCTGCGTCATCTGCCGGGCGTGTTGCGCCTGGTGGTGCTCGCCCGCCGCGACCCGCCCCTGCATCTGCACCGCGGCCGGCTCACCAGTGAGGTCACCGAGCTGCGCACCGGGGACCTCGCCTTCGACGACCGGGAGACGACCGCGCTCCTGGCCCAGCACGGCATCGACGTGCCCAAGCAGACGGTGAGCGCTCTGCGGCGGCGCACCGACGGCTGGGCGGCCGGGCTGCGCCTCGCGGCGATGTCCATGGAAAAGCAGAGCGATCCCGAGCGGTTCGTGGCGCAGTTCGCCGGCGACGACGAGGCCATCGCCAGCTACCTCGTCGAGGAGGTGCTCGACCTGCAGCCCGACGGCATGCGCCGCCTGCTCCTCAGCACGAGCGTCCTGGACCACATGAACGCCGAACTGGCCGTGGAGCTCTCCGGCGAGGACGCGGGACGCCACTTCGCCTCTCTCGTACGGGAGAACTCCTTCCTGCAGCCCATCGGTCAGGGCTGGTACCGCTGCCATCAGATGTTCGCCGACGTGCTGCGGATGTGCCTGCGCCACGAGACGCCCGGCCTGGTCGCGCCGTTGCACCGCCGCGCGGCGGCCTGGCTCGGCGACCACGGTCTCCTGGCCGACGCCGTACGGCACCTGCTGGCCGCGGGCGACTGGGACCAGGCGGGCCGCCTCATCGTGGACCGTCTGGCGATCGGCCAGGTGCTCGGCCTCACCAGGCTGCGCCTGCCCGGCGAGTTGACCCGGCAGCTGCCCGACCAGCTCACGGGGCAGGACCCCGAACCCGCCCTGCTCGCCGCGGCGGTCGCCCGGGCGGGCGATGACGAGCAGCTGTGCCGCCGCCATCTCGACCTGGCCGAGCGGTTGCTGGCCGACCTGACCGCGCAGGAGGACCGCGCCGTCCGGTGCCGCCTGGCCCATGCCGTGATCCGCATGGACCAGTTGCGCTCCCGGGCCCCCGAGGAGGCCCGCGCCGCCGCGGCCGACGCCGAGTCGGCCCTCGCACGGCTGCCGCAGGTCGGCCTGTCGCAGCACCCCGAGATCCTTGCGATCACCCTGGCGATCCGCGGCAGCGGCGAGCTGCGGGCCGGCCATCTCAAGGCCGCGGAGGCCTCGCTCACCGGTGGGCTCAAGGCCGCGGGCGCCGCAGGGAACGGCGCGCTGCGCCGGGACTGCCTGGCCGAACTGGCGCTCCTGGAGGCGCTGCGCGGACGCTTCCGGGGCGCCGACGAACTCTCCGCCCAGGCCACCCAGCCGCCCCTGCCCGCCTGGACCGTGGCGGAGCGCTCGCAGGCGTCGCTGCACCTCGTGCGCGCCTGGGTCGAACTGGCGCGCGGCGAACCCGGCCGGGCGCGGCACGAACTCACCAGGGCCGGCGTCGTCCTTGGCGTCCTGCCCGACGCGTTCCTCTCCGAGGTCGACACCCTGGTGGCGTGGCTGACCACGGCGGTGGAGCGGGGCGGTTCGGCGCCCGTACCGATCGGTGACGTGGTGGCCACGTCACGGCTGCCCCGTACCGTGCTGCGGGCACTGACCCCGGGGTGCGTCTCCCTGCTCGACTCCGCCCGTCACCGGATCGCCGTCACCGCGCTGCCGCAGCACGCGGCCGGGCCCGCACTCACCCTCGTCCCCGCGCAGCCGGCCCCCACCGAGCGGCTCAGCGCGCGGGAGCGCGACGTCCTGGACCGCCTGGCGCAGATGATGACCACCGAGGAGATCGCCGAGGAGCTGTACCTCTCGGTGAACACCGTGAAGACACATCTCAAGAGCGTCTACCGCAAGCTCGCCGTGACCCGGCGCTCGGCCGCGGTCCGGCGAGCCCGCGAACTGCAGATCTTCTAGCGGAAAACCGGATGGGTGACGGTGCGCTCCCGGCGCCGCTCTAGCAGAGTCCCAGCGCACGGCCGCGCTGTACCGCCTCCGCCCGCGAGGACACGCCCAGCTTCCGGTACACCTCGCGGACGTGACTCTTGACCGTGTTCACCGACACGTACAAGCCGTCGGCGATCTGCCGCAGCGGCACCTCCTGCTGCAGCCGGCACAGCACCGCGAGCTGACACTGTGTCAACGGCTCGACGAGCGGCGGCGGTACGGGCCGCTCCGGCCGCTCCGGTACGAAGGCCAGCACCGCGGCGGCCTCCCCCACCAGCGCGCCCGCACTGCGTACATCGGCCACACCCCCCGCGATCCGCACCAGGGTGCCTGCGACCCACACCAGACAGGTCGTCACCGTCCTGTCGGCCGCCTGCGCCTCCTGGCTGAGCAGATGCAACCGCCCGTGCAGGACGGAGACTTCGCCCGCCACTCCCCTCGAGCCGCTTCGCGGCTCCGCGCACAGCGCCACGGACATGCCCCTCACCTCCCCTTGTGCAGGGCATTACCCCTACACCGTGAGGCGGCGGGCACCGCTGCGGAAGAGGGCGGTCGGCCCTTTTCCGCCGGGCCGGTCTAGGAGCCCGCGCCGGCCCCGGCGCCGGGCAGCCTGCGCACCTCGAGGAGTTCAAGGCCCAGCGCCTGGATGCGGTCGAGGATCCCGTACAGCGCGGCCTGGTCGAGACCGGCGCCCACGAGGACCGTCTCGGCGGGGCGCAGCACGACCGTCATCTCTCCGAACGCCGACCGGAAGGCCTCGCCGATCCGGCCCCGGACGCGGATCTCGAAGTCGGCGCCGCCGGATGGCGTGCCGGCCGGTCCGGGCCCCGGGTCGTCCTGTGCCCCGCCCATGGCGACACCTCCTGTACGACGGCCTGGCCATCGGCCGTCATTCTCGCGGCGGCGTGGACGACGGCATCACCTTGCGCGGGTGACGGTGCTCCCACCCGGGCTCGCGGGCTCATCCGTTGCGGGTGAACCGACGGGACCGCGCCGGGGGAATGCTCCGGATCCACCGATGAGGAGGCCGACATGGCAGAGCAGATCTCCCGGGGCCAGGCAGGCTCCGGTGCACCCGAACCACCACCGCGCATCAGCCCGGTCGCCCTGGGCGGAGTCGTCTTCGCCGTGTGCGTCCTTGGCATCATCGGCGTGTTCCACGCGATCGCGGGACTCTCCACGATCCTCGGCGACAACTACTACCAATCGCAGAACGACTACCCCTTCGACTTCGACCCCAACGTCCGCGGCTGGATCCAGATGCTCTCCGGCGTCGTCATCGCCGCGGCGGCGTTCAACATCTTCAGCGGCCGTACCTGGGCCCGTGTCGTAGGCATCATCGTGGCGGCGCTCAGCGCGTTCGAGAACTTCTTCTTCACCCCGTACCACCCGGTGTGGTCGGCCATCCTCATCGCACTCGACATCCTGGTGATCTGGTCACTGACCATGTACGGCCACCCGCAGGCCCACAAGGTCTACGGGGCACCTCTCTAGCCGGCCCCGCCGGCCCCTTCAGCGCCCGGAGGTGAGACCGAGCCTGCCGATCAGCCGCCAGTCCAGGCGCGGCCGCTCCCGGTAGGCCCCCGGCCGCTTCCGGGGCACGATCACCCGCAGGGCCCTCGGCCGCACCTCGCAGTGCACGGGCACGCTCAGGTGCACCGCCTCGCCGTCGATGCCGGCCGGGATCTCCGCCTGATCGGCGTCGACTACCACGGAGGCGGCCGTGGCCCAGTTCAGCCCGGCGGACTGCCCTGCGCGCAGCAGCCCCGCGGCCTGTGCGGCACTCGTGACGCGCACGCCGACGCAGCCCAGGACCCCGCCGTCAAGGCGCGTCCGGCGGCCAAGTCCTGCGATGTCGTTGGTGCCGTAGGGGTTGTTGCTCACCAGCAGGGCCTGCGGTTCGGAGAATTCGTGCTCCCCGGCACGCGCCGTCAGACGGGCCCCGTGCTCCCCCAGGAGAAGGTCCGGCAGCAGCTTGAGGGTGGTGCGCGTCTTGTCGTTCCGGTAGGCCGGGCTCTGCACCACCTCGGCATACGCCCCGAACGACACGTTGTTGACGAAGGGCCGCCCGCCGGCCCGGCCCAGATCCACCCGCAGCTCCACCCCGTCGTGCAACGCGTCCAGGGCCGTCGAGGGGTCGTCGCGGTCCAGGCCCAGATCCAGGGCAAAGTGGTTGCGGGTGCCGGCCGGGATGACCAGGAAGGGCAGGTCAAGGGCGGAGGCCACCTCGGCGACCAGGGCCTGGGTGCCGTCGCCGCCCGCGACGCCCAGCAGATCGGCGCCCCCGGCCGCGCACTTGTGGGCCAGGGCCGACACGTCGGTCTCGCCGGGGCCTTCCAACAGCACCACTTCGGCTCCCAGCGCGGTTGCCATCTCGCGCAACTGGAAGCGGTGCACCTTGCCGCCACCGGAGCGCGGATTCATGATCAGGACCGGGCGGTGAAACTTCCCGGCCGGCCGCTCGGGCATCAGCTGCGGGGCCTTGTGCCGGGCCAGAGCCGCGCGGCCCGCGCCCGCCGCCAGGATCCACAGCGCGCCGGAGACCAGTACCACCCAGGTGAGCCGGGCCCGGGTGTACTCCATGACCACCCAGATCGGCGCGGTGAGCGCGAGCGCCACCGCCAGGATCCGCGGCAGACCGCGCCTGCTGAGGATCCACCAGACCGCGGCGGCCGTGATCGCCAGGCCCGCGAGCCCCACGCCGAGCAGCGCGAAGGTCTTGAACCCCGCGAACACCGCGAGCACCAGGACCGCGGCAGCGGCGGACGCCAGGGACGCACGGGCCAGCCATCGCTGTCCTCGCATCGACGGATCCATGCCGTGCATCGACGGTTCCATGCCGACAGTGTGCGGCCCCGGTGCGCGCCCGGCCTCACCCCTGGGAGGCGACCTCACACCGCCGGGGTGACGCCAAGCGCTCCCTCCGCACCCAGAGTCCTCAGCTCCTGGAGGGAGCGCGCCATGACCGAGATCACCCACCACCACCTCACCCCGCAGGAGCGGGCGGCCCTGGGAAAGGCCGGCCGGTCCCGTGCCCGGCGATCCGACCACGCCGAGTTCGCGCCCGCGCCGGACCGTCCCGACCCGGTCGACGTGATCGAGCGGCAGTCGGCGAGCAGGCTCCCGGAACTCGTGCCGATCCGCTACGGCCGCATGCTGGAGTCACCGTTCCGCTTCTACCGGGGCGCGGCCGCCATCATGGCCACCGACCTGGCCGCCACTGCGACCAGCGGTCTGCGGGCCCAACTGTGCGGGGACGCCCACATGTTGAACTTCCGGCTGCTCGCCTCGCCGGAGCGGCACCTGATGTTCGACATCAACGACTTCGACGAGACGCTCCCCGGGCCCTGGGAGTGGGACGTCAAACGTCTCGTGGTCAGCCTCGTCATCGCGGGCCGCGACAACGGCTTCAAGAAGCCGGAGCGGGCCCGCGTGGTGCGCGCGACGGTGCGCGCCTACCGGGAGTCGATGGCCGCGTTCGCCGGGATGCGAACGCTCGACGTGTGGTACTCGCGGATCGACGCGGAGGATCTGTACGCCAGGATGTCCACCAAGCTCAACACGCGAGCGCGGCGCAGGGTCTCCCGCACGCTCAGCAAGGCCCGCACCCGCGACCACCTCCAGGCGACGGAGAAGCTGGCCCGGCCGGTCGACGGCCAGCTGCGCATCACGCCCGACCCGCCCCTGATCACTCCCCTCGACGATCTCATGCCGGGAGTCGAGCGCAAGCTCCTCGAAAACGAACTGCGCGAACTGATCGACCGGTACGCGCTGACGCTCCCCGCCGACCGCCGGGCCCTGCTCGCCCAGTACCGGGTCGTCGACATGGCCCGCAAGGTCGTCGGAGTGGGCAGCGTGGGCACCCGCTGCTGGATCGTCCTGCTGCTCGGCCGTGACGACGGCGACCCGCTCCTGTTGCAGGCCAAGGAGGCGTCGGCGTCGGTCCTGGCGGAGTTCGCGGGCGCGAGCAGCCTGCTCAACCAGGGGGAACGGGTCGTCGCGGGACAGCGTCTGATGCAGGCGACCAGCGACATGTTCCTGGGCTGGGAGCGGGTGGTGGGGCTCGACGGCAGCGAACGCGACTTCTACGTCAGGCAGTTGCGGGACTGGAAGGCCATTCCCCAGGTCGAGCTGATGACCCCCGACGAGATGCGGCTGTTCGGCCGGATGTGCGGGTCGGCCCTGGCCCGCGCGCACGCGCGCTCCGGCGACCGGATCGCCATCGCCGCCTATCTGGGCGGCTCGGACTCCTTCGACCGGGCCCTGGCCCGGTTCGCGGAGTCGTACGCCGACCAGAACGAACGCGACCACCGGGCGCTGGCCGCCGCCGTGCGGGAGGGCCGGGTGACCGCGGCGGCAACGGAGTCGGGCGCCGCCGGCGCGCCGGCGGACTGAGGCGCCGGCACCCCGGCCGAGTGAGGCTCCGGCGGCCCGCCGAGCCAGTGGCGCAGGAACTCCTCCCGGGCGAGCACCCGGCCGACGGCGATACCGAACACGATGGTGGTGAAGTACAGGATCAGCCAGGACAGCACGGTGAACACCGAGCCCAGGGCCGCGTAGCGCTGCTCGCTCATCCGCAGCGCACGCGGCAGCCACAGCCCCGAGGCAGCACTGAACGCGGCTCCTCCCACGCCCGCGAGGATCGCGCCCGGCAGCAGGGGCGGCCAGGGCACCCGGCCCGCGAGCAGCAGGTGCTGTGTCCACCACCACATCAGGACGGCGGCAAGGGACTGCAGGAGAACCCCCAGAACGGGGCCCGCGCCGAACGCCCGGTGCAGCGTGCCCTGCACGATCAGCATCGCGATCCATACGAGAAGCCACACCGCCCAGCGCCAGGCCACGAGCCGCACGGCGGAGCGGGGCAGGTCCCAGGAGCGTTCGCACATGCGCTGCAAGGCGCGGGTGAAGGCGGTGGCGGACACCAGCGCCACCAGCACGCTCGCCGCGCCCCAGTTGTGCAACGCGGTGTCCCCGGCAGCGGAGACCACCTCGGCCCGCGCCACCACGGGCCCGCCCGATCCGAGCATGGTGCGCAGCGAGCGCATCAGCTCCTGCCGGACGGCCAGCGGGCTGAACGAGGCCACCGCGATGAGCATCGGCAGCGCCGCCAGGAACGCCTGCGCCGCAAGACGCGTCGACATGTCGAGGATGGTGACGCGCACGAGCTGCTGGACGACGCGCCCCGCCAGCGGCAGGGCCGCGAGGATCGGCATGACGGTGTCCTCTCGTAGCGGGAGCTCGCCCCTGCCGGACACCCTCAGGTCCGCCGCCTCGCGGCACGTCGCCCGCTCCGGGTGACGTACGCCCCTTGCGTACGCCCGTTACGTACGCCGGTGACCTCGCCGGGTGAGGTGCGCCGTGAACGCTGCGGCAGGCCCGGGATCACGGGGGTGCGGGGGCCGACTGCCAGAGGGCACAGAGGGCCAGGCGCATGTGACCGTCCGGGGTGCGGTGCAGTTGCAGGCCGTCCGCCGCGTCCGGGGAGGTCTGCAGGGGGTCGACGCCGGGGCACAGTCCCGCCAGTTCGAGGGTGTCGTGGCGTGACACCGGCAGCCAGGCCGGCGGCCCGGGACTCTTGCCGTCGTAGTCGGTCACCGCCAGCGTGATCCGCGCCTCGTGCACGCTGATCAGCAGCCGGATGCGCGCCGCGCTGCTGTGCCCGATCACGTAGTGGGCCGCGACGCTGGCCGCATCGCTCATCCGGTGAGCCAGGGGTCTCGATGCCCCTGATGCCGTGAGCACCGCCAAGGCCACTTCGGCCAGGACCTCCACGGAGTCCCCTACGCGCCCGGCTTCGAGGGCCAGGGCCGTCATGTGCCCGTCACGCCCGGCACTCCCGTCGGGTTCCGGGTCCTGTGCGGCGATACGGGGCAGCCTCGTCATACGCACGGTCCGTCCCATCGACGCCTCCCCACGCCGTGGAAACAGAGGAAACACCATGCACACCGCCGGGGGCAGGTCGTTCACACGGGGCAGGTGCGCGTACACCAAAGGCGCCGAGGTCCAGGGCGTGGCACCGACGCTACGGCGCCCCATCCGCACGGTCCAGTCCGCTTGGCGCCAATCCTTACGTGTCGCCAATTCCACCGAAATAAAACCGAGTTCATCAGAAGAGTGTGCAACAGGGCCCGATGGGTCCATTATTGAACCCCCTCGCTTGCCTGCCCCCACCAGGGCGGATGAGGGCTGTACGGACCGCCGCCGCGGCCGGGCACTCAACCGTGCCGCGGTCCTCCGGTCCGCCGCGCACGATCACCCAAGACCCCGGTGAGCCCGACCACTCCCTCTCGGCACAGTCAGGCCTCGTCCACACCGAGGATGCCACCATGATCGACGGCACCCCGCCCACCACCGGGCATCTGCACACATACCGCACTCAGGGTCACCTGGTCCTGGAGTTCCACGGCGAGATCGACGTCAACGCCGCCCTCGACATGGCTCCGGCCCTGGACGCCCACACGGCGCATCCCGTCCTCGCAGTGATCATCGATCTCAGCCATGTCGAGTTCTTCGACTGCTCGGGGCTACGCCTGCTGTGCCGGGCCCGGCGACGCATCCTCGATCACAGCGGGGAGTTGCAGCTGGTCTGCGACGACCCGCTGACCCTGCACATCCTGCGCGTGACCGGCCTCTTCCCCGGCTTCGCCCCCGTGGCGAGCCTCAAGGAGGCCCTTGACCGGTCCGGCGGCATCGAACAAGCAGGCTGACCACTTCACTGCCTCACTGCCTCGCCTCTTCAGTGCGTCACCTCTTCATCGGGGGTCCTTCGTGGATACCCCCGCCTTCAGGCGGGGGAGGAATCGAAGCTCCCGCGTAAGCGGGGCAGGGTGAGGCCGGTTTGCCCTCTGGGTGAATCCGGCGTTGTCAGTGACGGTCGGTAGATTGTTGGCGTGCAGCTTCGCTACAACTTCCGCCTCGACCCCACGCCGGGACAGCGCATCGCGCTCGCCCGGACGCTGGGCTGTGCGCGTGTCGTGTTCAACGACGCGCTGGCACTGCGCAGGACGGCATGGGAGAGCGAGCGCGCGCGCATCCCCAC
>NZ_JBSGSG010000020.1:0-120740 GCF_053606765.1 Streptomyces sp. NPDC055189 | reverse complement strand
GAACCTCCTGCTCTATCACGTACCGAATGTCGTCTATACGGTCGGTCTCTAACTCGATCACCTGTACGAACTACATACGACCAAGCACGCCCGCCATGTGGCCCGCGGCAATGAGCCGCGGGCCACTGGCCGTGCTGGTAACTCCTACGCCGGATGCCGTCAGGCCCCGATGCTGTCCTTCGGATTCTCGTCGGCCTTGTCCTTGCCCTCGGCCGCTTCCTTCGCGTCCTGCTTCTTGGTGGCCATGAGGCTGGTGATCGTCGTGATGACCAGGACACCGCAGATGACGCCGAGCGAGACAGGGATGGAGATCTCGGGGACGTGCACCCCGTTCTCGTGCAGGGCGTGCAGCACCAGCTTCACACCGATGAAGCCCAGGATGACCGACAGGCCGTAGCTGAGGTGGACCAGCTTCTTGAGCAGTCCGCCGATGAGGAAGTACAGCTGGCGCAGACCCATCAGGGCGAAGGCGTTCGCCGTGAAGACGATGTACGGGTCCTGGGTGAGGCCGAAGATCGCGGGGATCGAGTCCATCGCGAAGAGCACATCGGTGGTGCCGATGGCGAGCATGACGATCATGAGCGGCGTCATGATCTTCTTGCCGTTCTTCTGGATGAACAGCTTGGTGCCGTGGTACTGGTCGGCGACGCCGAACTTCTTCTCGGCGGCCTTCAGGAGGCGGTTCTCCTCCCACTCCTCTTCCTCGTCGTCGGAGCGCGCCTCCTGGATGAGCTTCCAGGCGGTGTAGATCAGGAACGCGCCGAAGATGTAGAAGACCCAGGAGAAGTTGGCGATGACCGCGGCGCCGGCGGCGATGAAGATCGCTCGCAGTACGAGCGCGATCAGCACACCGAACAGCAGCACCCGCTGCTGGAGATGGCTCGGCACCGAGAACTTCGCCATGATCAGGATGAAGACGAAGAGGTTGTCGACGCTGAGCGACTTCTCGGTGATGAAGCCCGCGAAGAACTCACCGCCCGCCTGGCCGCCGCCCCAGATCAGCAGGCCCACTCCGAAGAGCGCGGCGAGCGCGATCCAGACGACCGTCCAGATTCCGGCTTCCTTGATGGATACGTCATGCGGCTTGCGGCCGATGAAGAAGTCGACCGCGATCAGGGCACAGAGACCAAGAATGGTCACTACCCAAAGGGTCATTGAAACGTCCACTGCGCCTCCGGCGTCGTACGGCTACTGATCAGCGTCGTCGCTGCCGGAGGTCTCTTCCACCCGAGGCGGCTCACCGCCCCGCGGGCCGACGCCCCGGGATCGATGGCGATCCGTATTGACGGGCACGTCGCGTTCGGGAGTACTCCCCTCCGCTGCAAGAAGAGTACGCGAAACACCAAGATTTAGTAAAGGAGATGGCAAGCAACGGCCAAAGGCGCAGGTCAAGCGGGTGCAAAAGTCGCTTTACCGTCAGTCGATACGGCGGCTCACCGGACCCGCCGACGCGTCAGCGGCCGCCCGTGCGCCGGGCGTGCGCGACCTGGTTCAGGACGTCCTGGAGCACCCGGCTGCCGGGCGGCGTCATCGGTGGTTCGTACGTCCACGCATGGCCCACCCAGGGGTCGGCGAGGTGATCGTCGGCCACCGGGGTCAGGCGCAGGAGCGCGCGCCAGAGCGGGTCGAGCAGCGGGCCGTACTCGGCGGCGTCCTCGCGGTCGGCGACCAGCATGAGGTGCACGCCGACCGCGGGGCCCTCGTCCGCGAGGTAGCGCAGCTGGGTCACGGCGCGGTCGTCGAAGCCGTGCGGGAAGTCGTTGACGATCAGGAGCTGCTCGGCGGTGTCCAGGTCCGGCGGCAGCGCGTCGGCGGCGCCCGCGCGGACCGCCATCTGCACCAGGTCCACGCGCTGGGTGAGCTTGGCGAGCACGGCGGATACGCCTGCCGCGCCCGCGGCCGGGGCCTCGTCGAGCACGCCCGCCGTCACCAGCGGGGAGAGCGCGCCGGCCGCGGCGCCCGCCGCGTCGATGACGTGCACCGTGAACTCGCCCGCCGGATAGACCGCGAGCAGCCGTGCGGCGTGCGCGACCGCGCTGTCCATGGCCAGGCGGCGCAGCTGGTCCGCGTCGGCCAGGGAGTCCGTGCCCGACGAGCGGCCGCTGTCGATCCACAGGCCGCGCTCCAGGGGCAGCCGGACCAGCATCGGGATGTGCAGATCGGGGCGCTCGGGCAGGTGGAGGTCGCCCAGGCGCAGGGCCATGGGGATTTCCATGGGGGTGCGGTACGCGTGCCAGACGGGGCTGTCCCAGCCGGCGTACGCCATCGGGAGGGCCGGTTCGACGACCTCGGACTCGGCGACGAGCTGGCCCAGGTCGCGGTCGAGGGCTTCCCTGGCCCGGTCGACGAGGAGGCCGTGCTTGGTGCGGGCGGCCTCGCGCGCGAGGTCCCCGGTGTTGCCGATGCGGCTGCGCGGGTCGGAGAGGACCTTGTCGAGCTCCTGGTCCATGCGCGACTCGGCGAAGTCGACGGCGCTGCGGTACGCGGCCGTGGAGCGGGCCAGGTCCTCGAACATGCCCCACACCTGGTTGTAAAGCCGCTCCTCCATGGACCAGCCGGTCGCGTCGCCCGCCACGGGCTGGGCGGCCTTACCCGGCTCGGGCGGGGCCGCTGTCGGCGGGGGCGGCGGCGGTGCGCTGGTCTGGCGACTCGGGTGGGTGTAGTTGACGGGGCCGCCGGCCGTGCTGCTCGCGTCGCCCGGCTGGTGCGTCGCCGGGGCGGGCTGGGGGGCGCTTTCCGGGCCGGGCGCTACGGGGGTCGGGGCGGTCTGCCCGGTCGCCCGCACGCGGGCCTCGTCCGAGGGGCGGGGCGGTGGTGCGGCCACCGAGCGGGCCAGACCGCGGGCCACCGCTTCGTTGATCTTGCCCGCCAGTTCGTGGGCCTGCGCCAGGCCCTGGTCGGTGAGCATGTCGGCGAGACCGCCCGCATAGCCCTGGCCGACGGCGCGCACCTTCCAGGCGTCGTGCCTGCGGTAGAGCTCCAGGGCGACGACGGCGGACTCGGCGTTCAGGTCGGTGATGGTGTAGCTGGCGACCTCGGAGCCGTCCAGCGCGGTGACGGCCACGAAGGGGGCGGCGAGGGAGCCGAAGCTGGCCGGTCCCCCGACGCCGACGGGCAGCGCGAGCAGGACGTTGACCCGGTGCACCGCTTCGGGCACGGCGCCGAGGTCCACCGCGAGGCGGTGGTCGGCGGCTGCTTGCCTCGGCACTTCGAGGCCCGGCAGCGTGGGCGAGCCGGGATGGGCCACCCAGTCCGTGCCGCGCACCTTGCCCCGGCCGTCGCTGAGCGTGACCCCCGCCACGATCGGCTTGCCGACCGAGACCCGGATCTCCAGACGGGTCCCGGGAAGCGGGTGGTTCTGCCCCCGGACCAGCTCGGCCGTCATCGCCTTAGTCCCCCTCGTGCCCTCTGTACTTACTGGTGCCGCGTGACCTACAGGTGCGGCAGGATCGACGGCATCAGGTCCTGGAAGGTGCGGCCGTTGGCGGGATTGCCGAGGGCCGTCATCTGCCAGCCCGCACCCGCGCGGTGGACCTTCGCCATGATCTGCGCGGTGTACTGACCGCCGCCGTCGAGCGTGTACCGGGCGAGCTCCTGGCCGTTGGTCTCGTCGACCAGGCGGCAGAACGCGTTCTGCACTTCCTGGAACGTCTGGCCCGTGAAGGAGTTCACCGTGAAGACGATCTGGTCGATGTGGACCGGGATCCGCTGCAGGTCGACGAGGATCGACTCGTCGTCCCCGCCCTGGCCGGCGCCGCCGACGAGGTTGTCACCGGTGTGCCGCACGGAACCGTCGTCGCTGACGAGGTGACGGAAGAACACGACGTCCACCGGCTGCTTGTCGGCGAACAGGACCGCCGAAGCGTCCAGGTCGACCTCGCGCGTACGCGTGCCGAACAGGCCCCGCCTCGGGGCGGCCTGCCAGCCGAGCCCCATGCGCACCGCGGTCAGGGCGCCCCCGTCGTCCTTCTGCAGACTGATGGCCTGACCCTTGGTCATGTTGACCGTCACGCGCTGTCCCCTCTCGAACTACCCGGGCAACCGCCGGTCTGTGCGGTTGCCCAGCACCCTACGCAGAGGCACTGACAGTGCCGTATCGCGGGCAGCACTTTGTGTCGGTCTTGCAACACACCAGGCAGTACGCCTACGCCTGCCCCGCCTCCCTCATCTGCCTGAGCTCCTTCTTCATCTCTGACACCTCGTCACGCAGCCGTGCGGCGATCTCGAACTGCAGGTCGGCCGCGGCCGCGCGCATCCGCGCGGTCATCTCCTCGATCTGCTCGGCCAGTTCGGCGGCGGGCCGGTCCGTGGGCACCTTCTCGGCGGCCTTGCCCTTGGCGGCCTTGTTCGCCTTGCCGCCCAGCGCGGGCACCGGCGCCTTGGCGTCCTTTCCGTCCTTGGCCTTGCGGTAGTCCGTGCCGAGCAGCTGCTCCGTGTCGACCTCCTCGCGCGCGATCGCCGACACGATGTCGTTGATCTTCTTGCGCAGCGGCTGCGGGTCGATCCCCTTTTCCTTGTTGTACGCGATCTGCTTCTCGCGCCGGCGGTTGGTCTCGTCGATGGCCTGCTCCATCGCCGGGGTGACCTTGTCCGCGTACATATGGACCTGGCCGGAGACGTTTCGCGCCGCGCGGCCGATCGTCTGGATCAGGGAGGTGCCGGAGCGCAGGAATCCCTGCTTGTCTGCGTCGAGGATCGACACCAGGGAGACCTCGGGCAGGTCGAGTCCCTCACGCAGGAGGTTGATGCCGACCAGGACGTCGTACTCACCGGCGCGCAGTTCGCGCAGGAGCTCGACGCGGCGCAGGGTGTCGACGTCGCTGTGCAGATAGCGGACCTGGATGCCCAGTTCGAGGAAGTAGTCGGTGAGGTCCTCGGCCATCTTCTTGGTGAGCGTGGTGACCAGGACGCGCTCGTCCTTCTCGGTGCGCGTGCGGATCTCGTGCACCAGGTCGTCGATCTGCCCCTCGGTGGGCTTGACCACGACCTCCGGGTCGATGAGGCCGGTGGGGCGGATGATCTGCTCGACGAAGCCGTCGCCGCGCGAGAGCTCGTACTTCCCCGGGGTCGCCGACAGGTAGACGGTCTGGCCGATGCGGCCCAGGAACTCCTCCCACTTCAGCGGGCGGTTGTCCAGCGCGGACGGCAGCCGGAAGCCGTGGTCCACCAGGGTGCGCTTGCGGGAGGCGTCCCCTTCGTACATCGCGCCGATCTGCGGGACCGTGACGTGCGACTCGTCGATGACGAGCAGGAAGTCCTCGGGGAAGTAGTCGATGAGGGTGTTCGGCGCGGAGCCGGGCTCGCGGTCGTCGAAGTGCATCGAATAGTTCTCGATGCCGGAGCAGGAGCCGATCTGGCGGAGCATCTCCAGGTCGTACGTCGTGCGCATGCGCAGGCGCTGGGCCTCCAGCATCTTGCCCTGCTTCTCCAGCTCGGTGAGGCGCTCGGCGAGCTCCTTCTCGATGCCGGTGACCGCCTTCTCCATGCGCTCCGGGCCCGCCACGTAGTGCGAGGCCGGGAAGACGTACAGGTGGTCGTCGTCGCTGATGACCTCGCCGGTGAGGGGGTGCAGCGTGGAGAGCGCCTCGATCTCGTCGCCGAACATCTCGATACGGACGGCCAGCTCTTCGTAGACCGGGAAGATCTCGATGGTGTCGCCGCGGACCCGGAAGGTGCCCCGGGTGAACGCCAGGTCGTTGCGCGTGTACTGGATGTCGACGAAGCGGCGCAGGAGCTGGTCGCGGTCGATCTCGTCGCCGATCTTGAGCGAGACCATCCGGTCGACGTACTCCTGCGGGGTGCCGAGGCCGTAGATGCAGGAGACGGAGGCGACCACGATCACGTCTCGCCGGGTGAGCAGCGAGTTCGTCGCGGAGTGGCGCAGGCGCTCGACTTCCTCGTTGATCGAGGAGTCCTTCTCGATGTACGTGTCCGACTGCGGGACGTACGCCTCGGGCTGGTAGTAGTCGTAGTACGAGACGAAGTACTCCACCGCGTTGTTCGGCAGGAGCTCTCGGAACTCGTTTGCCAGCTGGGCGGCCAGCGTCTTGTTCGGCGCCATCACGAGGGTGGGGCGCTGGAGCTTCTCGATCATCCACGCGGTGGTGGCCGACTTGCCGGTGCCGGTCGCGCCGAGCAGGACGACGTCCTTCTCACCTGCGCGGACACGCCGCTCCAGGTCGGCGATGGCCGTGGGCTGGTCGCCGCTTGGCTGGTAGTCACTGACGACCTCGAAAGGCGCCACCGTGCGTTCGATCTTGGATACGGGCCGCATGGAACCAACCGTACGACCCCGCACTGACAACGGGGTCGGATCACCAGCTCTGCGGGGTCCTGGAGCCGGGGTGCTGCGGGGGCCTGCGGCCCGCCCGGGGGTCGTGCCGGTCGCCGGAGCGCGGGACGGGGTAGGGGGCGCGCTGTCCCTGTGCGGCGCTCTGGAGGTCCGCCTTGCCCATCACCATCAGCGGGTCGAACATCACGATGACACCCGCGAGGAGCAGGAAGGCGAGCGGGCCGATCATCATGGGCGCGAGCAGCTCGGCGGGCGAGTCCCCGCCGACCGGCGCGGCGGACGAGCCGTGCAGATGGACCCGGAGGGCGGCCATTCCTGTGTAGTGCATGCCGCTGACGGCGAGGCCCATGACGAGGCTCGCGCCCAGGCTCCACAGGAAACCTCTGACCTGCGCGGCCGCCCACAGGGCGGCACAGGCGGCGACGACAGCGATCACCACGGACGCCGAGACGGTGAAGGTGTTGTACTCCAGCGTCCCGCGAAGACGCATACCGGCCATTCCCAGATAGTGCATCGACGCGACGCCGAGGCCGGTGATCGTTCCCCCGGTGAACAGCGCCGTCCCGGTGGCGCCGCGGTATCCCACGATGAAGATCCCGATGCCGACCATGACGATGGCCACGGCGAGACTCGCGAAGGTCAGCGCCTTGTCGTAGTGGATCGGGGCCTCCTCCACGGAGAAGCCCATCATCGCGATGAAGTGCATCGTCCAGATGCCGGAGCCGATCGCCGCCGACCCCAGAGCGAGCCAGCCGGGCCGCCAGGAGTGCGCGACCAGGAGCGACCTGGTGGTGCAGCGCAGGCCGAGCGCTCCGCCGAGACACGCCATGAGGTACGCCGCCACCGGCGTGACAAGTCCATAGCTGAAACCGTCGACCGTGCCCTGCATCCGCGGTAGCCCTTCCGCCTATTGAGTCTAAATGTCCGGGATTGCACCCAAGTGGCCCCGGCCGGCTATCCGCTGACAGGCCGTGGGCTGACGCAGAGAGTAAAGCTCACTCCGGAACTTGCGAACTATTTTCCGCGAAATCAACCCGGCTGTCTCCGTTCAACCTGTGGCCATCCTGCACCTGTCTCGCGTTGGCCGTGAACTGTCACTCTCAACCGGTCCGTGCCCGCACATCGCGAGGAGTCACCGTTGTACGCACGCGTTGCCGCTGCCACCACTGCCGCTCTTCTGGGAGCCGGTGCACTCACCCTCCCCTCCGCCACCGCTCACGCCGCCGACCGGCCGTCGGCGCAGACGTCCGCCTCGCACGAGCGGCCCCTGGTCGTCGCGCACCGGGGTGCTTCGGCCTACGCCCCCGAGAACACCTTCGCAGCCATCGACAAGGCGGCTGACATGGGGTTCCGCTGGGTGGAGAACGACGTCCAGCGCACCAAGGACGGCGAGCTCGTGATCATGCACGACGACACCCTGAAGCGGACGACGAACGTCGAGGAGCGCTTCCCCGACCGCGCGCCGTGGAAGGTCGCGGACTTCACCGCGAAGGAGATCGCCACGCTGGACGCGGGCAGCTGGTTCAGCGCGAAGTACGCGGGGCAGCGGGTGCCGACGCTGAAGCAGTACATGAACCGGGTCTCGCGCAACCACCAGAGCCTCGTGTTCGAGTTCAAGAAGCCCGAGCTGTACCCGGGCATCGAGAAGCAGGGCCTCGCCGTCCTGCGCAAGACGGGCTGGCTGGACCGGCACCACGTCAAGAGCAAGCTCGTCATCCAGAGCTTCAGCGCGGACAGCGTCAAGACGGTGCACAAGCTGCGGCCCGACATCAAGACCGGCTTCCTCGGCACGCCCGCGGTCGCCGATCTGCCCGAGTACGCCAAGTTCTCCGACCAGATCAACTCGACGCACACCTCGATCTCCCGTGAGTACGTCGCCGCGATACACGCGCTCAAGGGGCCGCACCGCAAGCGCCTGGAGATCTTCACCTGGACCGTGAACGACGCGGCCGCCGCGCAGCGGGTGGCGGGCTTCGGGGTGAACGGCATCATCACGAACACGCCTGACGTCGTGCGCAAGGCTGTCTCCGGCAAGGCTGTCTCCGGCTGACGGAGCACTGCCGCGGGGCCTGCTCCGGAACTCCTCGGGGCGGGCCCCGGGCTTGCTCGGAGCAGGCTGCGGGCTTGCTCGGGGCGGCGTTGTCAGTGGCCGGTCGTACGGTGGTCCACATGAACGCCATGGGGCAGCACGGGCAGGGCGGGCCGGAGCAGGACGGCCCGCGGCAGGTGGTGTGGGCCGTCGTCGCCAGCGACATCGGCCCGTTGATGCTCGCCGCGACGGACGACGGTCTGGTCACCGTCGTCTTCCACGCCACGGAAGCGGTGCGCGACGCCGCGGTCGAGCGGCTCGGCTCCCGCCTCGGCGCCGAGCCGGTCGAGGCGGCCGACTCCCCTCTCCTCGCCGAACCCATACGCCAGCTCGCCGCCTATTTCGCGGGCGAGCGGCACGACTTCGCGCTGCCGCTCGACTGGTCGCTGATCTCCGGGTTCAACCGCCAGGTCCTGCGCGAACTGACGACCGTTCCGTACGGCGCCGTGGTGGGCTACGGCGATCTGGCCCGCCGCGTCGGGCAGCCCGGTGCGGCCCAGGCCGTCGGCATGGCGATGGGCGCCAATCCGCTGCCGGTCGTGGTGCCGTGCCACCGGGTCGTCGAGAGCGACGGCGGCATCGGCGGCTTCGGGGGCGGCGTGGAGACCAAGCGACAGCTCCTCGCCCTGGAAGGGGTGCTGCCGCAGCCGCTGTTCTGACGGCCCGAGCACACCCTGAAAACTGTGTTTCCCGCTTACGGAAGCGCTGGCACACTGCGTCAGTGACCTCGACCCTCGACGCTCCTGACATACCCGCGCCCGAGGCACTGCCCGCCCTGCGCCGCCGCACCACCGCGGTGCTGGTCTCCAGTCAGATACTGGGCGGGCTCGGGGTACCGATCGGCATCGCCCTGGCCCCGATGCTGGCGACCGAGGTGAGCGGCACGGAGGCGCTGTCCGGCCTCGCGCCCACCGCGTCCGTGGCCGGTACGGCCCTGCTCTCGCTGCCGCTCGCCGCCCTGATCACCTCACGCGGAAGGCGGCCCGGCCTCGTCCTCGCGTATCTGATCGGCGCGCTGGGAGCCGGGCTCGTGGTGCTCGCCGCCGTCATCGAGAGCTTTCCCCTGCTGCTGGTCGGCATGGCGGGGTTCGGGGCGGGCTCATCGGCCAACCTCCAGGCCCGCTTCGCCGCGGCCGACCTCGCCGAGCCCGAACGGCGCGGCCGTGCCATCTCGCTCGTCATCTGGGCCACCACCATCGGCTCGGTACTCGGCCCCAACATCGCCGCGCCCACGAGTCGCGCCTTCTCCGGCACCTCCATACCCGTGGCCGCAGGGCCCTTCCTCTTCGCCGCCGGGATCTTCGCCGTCGCCGGTCTCGTGGTGGCGGTGCTGCTCCGGCCCGACCCGCTGCTCACCGCCCGCGCGCTCGCCCCGCAGGAGAACCACTCCGCGCAGAGCCGCTCGCTGCGGGCCGGTGTCGCCGCGGTGGCCGCCTCACCGATGGCCCGGCTCGCCCTGGTGACGGTGGCCGCGTCGCACACCGTGATGGTCTCGATCATGGTCATGACCCCGGTGGACCTGGGACACCACGGCGCGGACCTGCAGCTGGTCGGCCTGGTCATCAGCGGTCACATCGCGGGCATGTACGCGCTCTCGCCGCTGATGGGCTGGCTCGCCGACCGCTTCGGGCGGCTCTCGGTGATCGGTCTCGCGGTCGGACTGCTGTGCTGCGCCGCGCTGCTCGCCGGCACGGCGGGGCCCGCGCACGGCAGGACCGCCGCCGGTCTCTTCGTCCTGGGCCTCGGCTGGTCCGCGGGCCTGGTCTCCGGATCCGCGCTGCTCACGGACTCGGTGCCGCAGCCCGCCAGAGCCGCCGTACAGGGTCTGTCGGACCTGACCATGAACACGGCGGCGGGCATCGGGGGTGCGGCGGCCGGCCTCGTCGTCGCGCGGGCGAGCTACGGCTGGCTGAACCTCATCGGCGTCTGCGTGCTGCTGCCGTTGGCGGCGCTCGCGTTGCGGCGGGCGCTCAAGAAGGCCTGATTCCGGGGCGCGTGGCTGCTCCCCGGGACCGTCCGCCCCTCGTCACGGGAGCGTGATGTGGTACGCCTTGCGCAGCGTCTCGTGCACGGTCCACGTCGTACGGTCGCCCTCGCGCAGGACGGCCGCGTCGCCGGGGCCGACCTCGATCACGTCGCCGCCGTCGACCGCGATGGTGGCGCGCCCGCTGACGACCACGAAGAGTTCGTTGGCCTCGGTGTCGGTGACCACGCCGGGCGTGATCTGCCAGATGCCGCGCAGCTGCTTGCCGTCGGCCGACTCCCACAGGACCTTGCCGGTGACCTCCGGGGTGCCGGAGACGATCTGCCCGGGGTCGAGCGGCTCGGCCTCCAGGTCGGCATCCGGAATGTGCACGGCGAAGGAGGGCGTGGCGGCTTGATCATTCGTGGTCATGGCGGGTCACCCTAGCCGGGGGTCGCGCGGGGCCACGGAACGGGTCGGCCTCTTCTGCTCCCTCGCACTCCTTCTCCGTAGTGCTCACTCTTCTCCGTAGTGCCGCGTCACTCTTCTCCGTAGTGCCGCGCCTCGAAGATGTTTCCGTCCGGGTCGCGGAAGTAGAAACTGCGGCGGGCCGCGCCCCGGGCGCCGAACGCGTTCTCCGAGATGTCCGACACCGGCGTACCGCGCTCCTCCAGGCGGGCACGCAGCGCCTCGAAGTCGGTCTCCGCCAGGGCGAGGCAGACGTGGTTGACCGGGTGGCCCGCGCTCTTGTCCGCGTCCGGCACCATGCGCATGCGCTCGGCGAGCGTCAGCGGGGCGAGGTCGAAGATGGTCTCCTCGTTGAGCCGTACGGAGGGGAACGAGACCTTGCCCGCGGTGAACTCGGCGACGCGCAGGGGTTCGAGGCCCAGCACCTTCTCGTAGAAGTCGGCTGCCGCGGCGGGATCGCGCACCCACAGGACGACGTGGTCGAGACGTGTCGTGTTGTCCGTCATGCCCTCAGGCTGCTGTCCCGTCCCCGGCGTCGCAAGGGTTTGGCGGGGCGCGCCGCTCGCCAGGGATGAGGGAAGACCCGACTGGCAGGAGGCAGGCCCGTGTTGGTGGTGTCCGACTTGGTGGTGTCCGACGAGGTACAGGCGGCTGTGCGGGACCGGCGGCCCGTCGTCGCCCTGGAGTCCACGATCATCGCGCACGGGCTTCCGCGCCCGCGCAATCTCCAGGTGGCGGGTGAGCTCGAAGAGATCGTACGGGATGAGGGTGCCGTCCCGGCGACGATCGCCGTCCTGGACGGGCGGCCCCATGTCGGCCTGGACAAGGAGCAGTTGGAGCGGGTCGCGAACGAGGACGGCATACGCAAGCTGGGCCACCGTGACCTGGCGCTCGCGGTCGCGGCGGGCGCGAGCGGGGCGACGACCGTGTCGGCGACGGCGCTGCTGGCCGCGCGGGCGGGCGTGCGGGTATTCGCCACGGGCGGGCTCGGTGGGGTGCACCGGGAGTGGACGGTGACGCAGGACGAGTCCGCCGACCTGGGGCTGCTCGCCCGCACGCGCATCACTGTCGTCTGCGCGGGCGTGAAGTCGATCCTGGACGTGGCGGCGACGTTGCAGCGCCTGGAGACGCTGGGCATCGCGGTTGCGGGGTACGGGACGGACCGCTTCCCCGGCTTCTACCTCACCGACTCCGGGCATCCGGTGGACTGGACGCTGCGTACGCCCGCGGAGGTCGCGGCGGTGATGCGGGCCCAGGACGCCGTCGGCGGTCCGGAGTCCGCGTTGCTCGTGGCGAACCCCGTACCCCCGTCCGAGCAGCTCGATCCCGCGCTGCACGCGCGCGTGCTCGCCGAGGCGTTGGAGGCGTGCGCCGAGCGGGGCATCACCGGGCAGGCGGTCACTCCCTTCCTCCTGGACCAGTTGGTGCGGCGCACCGACGGAGCTTCGCTCAGCGCGAATCTCGCGGCGGTACGGGGCAATGTCCGGCTCGCGGGGCGGATCGCGGCGGCCCGGGCCGGGCGGTGACGTCGCGGCGGGGCGGGGCGCTGCTGGTCGTCGGTGACGTCGTCACCGACATCGTCGCGCGGCACGGTTCGCCGCTCGCTCCGGGTACGGACACGGCTGCGGCGATCCGTACGGTGCCGGGCGGTGCGGGCGCCAATGTGGCGTGCTGGGCGGCTTCCCGGGGCTGCGACGAGGTGCGGCTGCTCGGGCGGGTGGGCGCGGATTCGGCCGCCTGGCACGAGGAGGCGCTCACGCGGGCGGGCGTACGTTCGCGGCTCGTCGTCGACTCCGAAGCGCCTACGGGGACGGTGATATGCCTGGTGGACGGGGGTGCCGGCGGCAAGGCCGAGCGGACGTTCCTGACGGACGGCGGCGCGTCACGGCGCCTGTCGCCCACGGACTGGTCACCGGACCTCCTTGACGGGGTCGGGTGGCTGCACCTGTCGGGCTACTTGTTCTTCGCGGGCCCGAGCCGGGCGGCAGCGTGTGCGGCGATGGCGTCGGCACGCGCGCGTGGAGTGCCGGTGAGCGTGGATCCGGCGTCGGCGGGGTTCCTGGCGGGGATGGGTGCGGAGCGGTTTCTGGCGGGGGTGGAGGGGGCGGAGGTTCTGTTGCCCAGTGAGGGGGAGGCAAGGCTGCTGGCAGGGGCGCCTGGGGCGGGGAGATCTGCTGGGTCTGCCGGGTTGGCGGAGGTGGCCGGGGAGTTGAGTCGGCGGTTTCCCGTGGTGGTGGTCAAGCGGGGGTCGGCGGGGGCGTTGGTCGCCCAGGGGGGTGAGGTACGGGCCGAGGTTCCCGCGCTGCCTGCCGCTGCGCGGGACTCGACGGGGGCGGGCGACGCGTTCACGGGGGCGTTCCTCGCTTCGCGACTGAGCGGCGCGGGGCTCTGCGAGGCTTTGGCGGAGGGGTGCCGGGCGGGGGCGCGGGCCGTTGAACTGGTGGGAGGCAGGCCGGGGTAGGAATACCGCTCCGCCGCGGGTCGGGCCACGCGGACATGCCCGTCCTCGCCGTCCGTCCAGCCCGGGCTGCGCCTTCCCCGACCCGCCCCCTTGCGCCGCAGGGCAATCGGGCGGGTGGGTGGGAAAGGCTTGTTCGTTCAGGTGCGGGGTGATCGGGTCGGGTGGGTGGAAGGGAGAGGGTTGGCGGGGCTCTCCGTATGGGGTTCGTTAAGGCTTTCTGCCCCAGGCCGAGATCAAGGGGGCCGTGGCCAGGTCCAGGGGCTCTGCGGTGATGTTTGCCAGGTGGTCGGTGATGTCCGACTCCGTGGCCAGGCCCGCGGCCGTCAGGGACGTACGGGAGTGTTGGATCGTGGCCGTTTCCAGGGCTGCGCAGGCAGGCGAGGCCAGCGGGAAGTACGCGTCGGCCTCCACCTGCCGCAGGCCCGCCGCGCGCAGCAGGCGGGGCAGCCCGCGGCCATACGCGAGGCCGGCGCCGCGCTCCGCGATGAGCGCGTGCCGCAGGCGGTTCGCCAACTGCTCCGCAGGCCCGTGCTCGTCCGGGCAGGCCAGGGGCTGAAGGGCCGGATCGGCCTCCTCGACGAGCAGGCGTCCGCCCGGCCGCAGGGCCCGGATCATCGACCGCAGCGCCGACTCCCGGTCCGGCACCCGGTCGAGCACCAGCCGCGCATGGACGAGATCGAAGCCCCCGGCGGGCGGCACGTCCGCCCCCACATCATGCGTGCGCACCTCCACCGGCGGCCGGGCGGCCGACGTCTGCCAGGAGATGTCCGTGTCGGTCGCGAGGACCCGCCCCGTGGGGCCGACCCGCTTGGCGAGCCAGGAGACGACGGAGAAGCCGCCCGCGCCGACCTCCCAGCAGCGCCACCCCGGCCCGATGCCGAGCCGCTCGATGTGCCGGAAGGTCGTGGGGTCGAAGAGCGCGGAGAATGCCTCGGAGCACTGCCCCGCGCCCGCCCCCACGGGAAGCCGATTGCGATTGCCGGTCAGATAGCCGTCGATGAGCGTCATGACGCAATTATCACGATTGTCCGGCTTACTCCCGGGAGGCAGCCCCGAGCACCCGGAGCGGAGTCTTCCGTTCCCACAGGGTCCCGCCACACTGTCGCAACGTACTGGCAGACTGGCACGCCAAGTAACGAGAACGAGGAGCCACGCATGTCGATGGCAGGCAACCTGCGAAAGGTAGGGAACCTCCGCAAGGTAGGCGGCCTGCGGAAAGTCGCGCGGGTCGCCCAGTTCGTGCGCAAGCACAACCGTGTCGACCTGAGCCACCCCGCCCGCTCCCCCCTGGGCTCGGCGGTGGTGAAGTGCGTGACATACCGGAAGGGCGTGCGCCAGGAGGGCGGCCGCGATCTCGTCGAGGAGGTCGAGCGCGTCCGCAAGAGCGGCGACGGCTTCGTCTGGCTCGGCCTCCACGAGCCGACGGAGGAGGAGTTCGCCGGCATCGCCGAACTCTTCGACCTGCACCCGCTGGCCGTGGAGGACGCGGTCCACGCCCACCAGCGGCCGAAGGTCGAGCGGTACGACGAGACGCTGTTCGCCGTCTTCAAGACCGTTTGCTACGTGGAGCATGCCGAACTCACCGCGACCAGCGAGGTGGTGGACACCGGCGAGATCATGGTCTTCGTCGGCAAGGAGTTCGTGATCACCGTGCGGCACGGCCGCCACGGCTCGCTCGGCCCGCTGCGCGAGGAGCTCGAATCCGCGCCCGAGCAGCTCGCCCAGGGCCCCGGCGCGGTGCTGCACGCGCTCGCCGACCACGTCGTGGACGACTACCTCGTGGTGACGGACGCGGTGCAGGCCGACATCGACCAGGTGGAGATGGACGTGTTCTCCAAGGAAGGGGAGCGCGCCGACCCCGGCCGCATCTACCAGCTCAAGCGCGAACTCCTCGAGCTGAAGCGGGCCGTGGTGCCGCTCGGCCGCCCGCTGCAGATACTCTCCACCCAGCCGATGCGGCCGATCGCCCCGGAGATACAGGCCTACTTCCGGGACGTCGACGACCACCTCAAGCGGGTCACGGAGCAGATCGCCGCCTTCGACGAGCTCCTGAACTCCATCCTCCAGGCCCACCTCGCACAGGTGACGGTCGCGCAGAACGAGGACATGCGGAAGATCACCGCCTGGGCCGCCGTGATCGCCGTGCCGACGATGATCTGCGGTCTGTACGGCATGAACTTCGACCACATGCCCGAACTGCACTGGAAGTACGGCTACGGACTGGTGGTCGGCGTCATCGCCACCATCTGCTTCACGCTCTATCGCGGCTTCCGCCGCAGCGGCTGGCTCTAGGCTGTACGGGCCATGCCAACTACGGGGGAAAACGGGGGAAGGTGACCGATGCCTCTGCGCGAGGGTGACCCGGAGTCGATCGGCGGCTATCGGATCGAGTCGCGGATCGGCACCGGCGGCATGGGCGTCGTCTATCTGGGACGCTCGGCGTCGGGCCGCGCGGTCGCGGTCAAGGTCGTCCACACCCAGTACGCGGACGACCCGGAGTTCCGTGCCCGCTTCCGCCAGGAGGTCAAGGCCGCACGCCGGGTCAGCGGCGCCTTCACCGCGCCGGTCGTGGACGCCGACCCGGAGGCCGCGCTGCCCTGGATGGCCACGGCGTACGTTCCCGGCGACACACTCGCCCAGCGCATCGCCGACCAGGGACCGCTGGACTGGCCGCAGCTGAAACGGCTCGGCGGCGAACTGGCCGAGGCGCTGCGGGAGATCCACCGCGCCGAGGTGGTGCACCGCGACCTGAAGCCGAGCAATGTGCTGCTGCTGGACTCCGCGGGCGGCGCGGACGGCGGCGACGGGCGTGGTGACGGCGGCATGACGCGCGTCATCGACTTCGGCATCTCCCGTGCCGCGCAGAGCGATGTGCGGACGCAGACCGGCCTCGTGATGGGGTCACCGCCGTTCATGGCACCGGAGCAGTTCAGCAACCCGCGCGACGTCGGGCCGCCGGTCGACGTCTTCGCCCTCGGCGCCCTGCTGGTGTACGCGGCCACGGGACGCAGCCCGTTCGAGGCGGAGAACGCATATCTGGCCGCCTACCAGACGGTGCACAACGACCCCGAACTGGGCGCGCTGCCCCAGACGTTGCGCCCCCTGGTGATGTCCTGCCTCGCCAAGTCACCGCAGGACAGGCCCACTCCCGTACAGGTGCTTGACGCACTGGCCGCACTGCCGGACGAGGGACCGCAGAGCGAGCCACTAGGCGAACCCAGAGGCGAGCCACGAGAACGTACGCACCGGGTAGAGGGAGAGCCCGCGGCCGGTGACGTGACCTTCGCCCTGTCGGCGACGGCCACTGCCGCCACCACTCGGCGCCCGCCCCGCGGGCGCCGGTTCAAGATCGCTCTCGCCGGCGTCGTCGCGGCGCTGATCGCCACAGGAGTCTCCGCGGCGTTCATGGGCGGCAAGGATTCCGGCGGGGGCGGCGCGCACGCCGCGGCGAGCGTCCCCGAGGGCTGGAAGCCGTGGCACGTCGCCGCCGCGAAGGACTCCGACGACATGATGCCCTCGTCCGAGTCCTGTACGCCGCACGCGCAAGGCATCTTCTGCGCCTCGTCGACCACGGCGCTGACCCGGCGCGACCCCCTGACGGGCAAGGTCAGCTGGACGAAGCCGATGCACCGCCCCAAGTCGGTCTCCGGCTATTCGATCACCGAGCCGGTGGTGGGCGCCGGCACGGTGTTCACGTACAGCGCGGAGGGCTCCCAGGGAGTCGACGCGTACGACGCGAAGAGCGGCAAGCGGTTGTGGCGGCTGCCTGGCCCGCACGCGGAGTTCCGGTATCTGAGTGGCGTAGTCGTCGTGCACAAGGGCGAGTTGAGCGCTTCGACCACGTCGACGTACACGGCGTACGACCCGCGGTCGGGCCGGGAACTGTGGCATCACGAGGTGACGAGCGACTCGGCGGGCGCGTTCTACGCGGGTCCGGACGGCTCGCTCTTCGCCGATCTGCGGATCGCCGGGCGCAAGGGCGACCCCGGCTCGTCCGAGATCGCCCGCTATGACGCGCGGACCGGCCGGAAGCTGGGCGGGATCAAGGCGCCGAAGGGCGACCTGTGGCTGGCCACGGTGCACGACGGCAAGGGGTACTTCGCGCGCTGGGAGGACGATTCGGGCGTCTCCTCGCGGTTCTTCATCCAGGACCTGACGTCGGGGAAGGTGCGCGGCATCGACTTCCCCTGGGCGGTCGAGCCGGAGGCGCCGCCGCTGGTGCGCGGCGACGCCATGTACCTCTTCGACTACGCCAACGAGACCGTGCTCGCGCTCGACCTCAAGCGGGGCAAGCCGCTGTGGACGACCTCGCGCGAACTGCGGATCTTCAGCGAGCCGTCGGTGCGGGGCGACACCCTGTACGCCACGATGCCCGACAGCAGTGTCATCGCCGTCGACATACGGACGGGCAGGGAGCGTTGGCGTTCGGCGCCTTCCTTCGTCAAGGACGCCGAGGACGCCAAGGCGGGTTCGGTCGACGACCGGTCTCCGAGCGGGACGGCCCCGGTGGCGTTGGGGGGCGTCCTTTACGGGGTGACGGACGAGGGCACGTTCTCGGTGGCAGCCGTGGCAGCCAAGGGCGACGCCAAGGGATAGGGCCGGCGGCGGGGCGGCGAGCGGTGGTCAGCTCTTCGCGTACACGCTCTCGACCCAGCCCGCGAGCTGGTCGTCGGTGAGGTGTGTGGCGAGGTCGGCCTCGCTGATCATGCCCACCAGGCGTTTGTTGTCGATGACCGGGAGCCTGCGGATCTGGCTGTTCTTCATCTCCTGGAGGACCTCGTCGACGCCCGCGCCGGAGTCGATCCAGCGTGGCGTGCCCTTGGCCATGTCGCCCGCGGTCGTCCGGGACGGGTCGTGTCCCATCGCCACGCAGCCGACCACGATGTCGCGGTCGGTGAGGATGCCGCAGAGCCGCTCGTTCTCGTCACTGATGGGCAGCGCGCCGACGTCGAGCTGCCGCATCAGTTGTGCGGCGCGGTCCAGGGTCTCGTGTGCGGGGATCCACTGGGCGCCGCGGTGCATGATGTCTCCGGCGGTGGTCATGAGGTACCTCCCGTTGCCGGACGGCCGGCGCGGCGCGGAGGCACCGCTAGTCCCGGCGCCCTTCATTCTCGCCGGGCGCCCGGAGGTCCGCACTCCGGGGAGCCGGCCGCGGGCATGGACGGGGAGCCGGCCGCAGGCATGAACGGAGAGTCGGCCGCAGGCAGAGACGGGGAGCCGGGGTCTGGCGGTGAATCCTCAGGCGGAGAAGCCGACGATCTTCTCCGGGATCACCCTGACGATCACCCGGATCTCCTCGTCCTTCTCCCCCGGCGGGTCGATGCCGAGATACTTGTGCGAGAGCTCGTGAGGGAGCCGCTTGTGCGGGTCGGGAAGGATTTCCGCGACGCCCCGGATCTCTGTGGACGTATACGGGTTGGCCAGGTCGAACACCGAGAGGCTGATGCGCGGGTCGCGTTCGAGATTGCGGACCTTCTGCCGCCGCGCGGTGGAGGAGAACAGGACGGTGTCGCCCTCCCGTTTGATCCACACCACCGAGTTCTGGGGTGCGCCGCCGGGGCCGAGGGTCGCGACGCTGGCGAAGTTCTTGCCGTCGAGGAGGGTGCGGACCGAATCGCTGAAGTGGAGCGCTGCCGTTGCCATGCCCTGACCCTAACTACATGCACGTGCATATAGAAGGGGTTTGTTCAACCACTCCACGCCGGATGCCGTGGATCGTCCGCGCGCACGACCACGTCGGCGACCGCACCGGGGTCCGTCTCGGCCTCGTAGCGCTCGTAGGCGGGCAGCGTCCACCGCTCGCCCTCCGCCGTACGCCGCCGCAGGGCGCCCGGCGAGAGGCTCGTGTGGACGGTCAGATCGAAGGGGAACCAGTGGCCGAGCAGCAGCGGCCCGTGCAGCAACAGCAGTGCGCCGGGCCGGAGTTGCACGTACGGGCTGCGTGTCGCGCGGTCGGCGACCGGGTCCCACAGGTCCGGAAGGACCCGTCCCGTGCCGCCGGGGTCCAGCGGCCCGAAGACCTCACGCCAGAGCGCGCCGGTGTCGAACCAGCCGCTGTAGTACGCCTCCACGTCCTCGCGCCCGTATTCGAGGCGCAGGGAGGCGGGGCGCAGGAAGCCTTCCGTGCCGACGACGAGCGCGGAACGTCCGCGCACTCGCAGCGCCTCGGCGACGCTCCGGGCCAGCTCGCCGGGGCTGCCCGCCGGCGCCCCGTCGAAGGCGACACGGGGCCAGGAACCGGCGTCGGCCGTCTTCAGGCCGAGCAGCCGGTCGGCAAGGGTGTCCGCGAGCCGGTCCCAGGTGATCGCTTGGAGTCGCACCCGTCCCATGATGCATGGCCTTACCGGCGGGGTGGCGGGGCCTCCCGGCACCGGGCCGGGAGGGGGCCTCCCATCACAGGAGCCGGGGTCAGGGGCCTCCCCGCGCAGGGGTGGATGGCCGAAGCCTCCCGTCACCCCCGCACGGCCGCCCCTCGTCCACAGCGGTACGCGTCCGTCAGCCGGGGAATGAACTCTCTATGGCACCAATTCCCCTCCCCCGAAGCGGACTTCTCGCCATTCAGCCCCTCAAGCGCCGCCACTGCGCGGAGTGCCGTGGCGGGCCGCTCTCCCTGCTGGTCATGGAGGATGCCGAGCCGCGCTGCCTGGACTGCGCCGACCTGGGGCATCTCGTCTTTCTGCCGCGCGGCGACACTGCGCTGACCCGACGGGCCCGCGAGGGGAGCGGGCTCTCGGCGGTGGTCGTCCGCTTCAACCGGCGTCAGGGCCGGTACGAGCGCCAGGGCGTTCTCGTGGAAGAGGCGGCGCTCGCGCAGGCCGAGGCGCGGTGTCTCGCGGACGCGGAGGCGCGGGCGCGCCGCCGGGCGCGGGACGCGGTGCGCCGGGCCGCCGAGGACGTGCGCTTCACCACGGCCTTCGCGCACGAGATACGCCGCCTCTTCCCCGCGTGCCCCGAGGAGCGGTCCCGTGCGATCGCCGCGCACGCGTCGGTGCGGGGCAGCGGGCGGGTGGGCCGGAGCGCGGCGGGCCGGGCCCTGTCCGCCTCCGCGGTGACGGCGGCGGTGGTGGCCGCCGTCCGGCACACGGATACGCCGTACGACCGTCTCCTCATGAGCGGCGTCCCGCGAGGGGAGGCCCGCCGCCGGATCGCTCCGGCGGTGGAGGCCGTACTCCGGTCCTGGCAGGGCCCCGGGCGCAAGGGCGTGGCCGTCTGAGGGACGAACACCCCGAGGCCGAGCGCCGGGCACCCCGAGCCCGAGCCCGAGGACAAGGCCGCCGGCAACCGCGAGTCCCGCAGCCCGCAGCCCGCAGCCCGCACCCAGACTCCCGCGCATGCCTCCGCGCGCCCCACGCATGGCCTTGCGCCCGGTGAAGGCAATTCACTTGTGGTACGAGGCCGCGCCATGGAGGATCATCGCGGCTCACTCACCTGACGGCTGCCTTACTCAACGCGGGAGTTGCCATGATCGAGGGACCATACTTCGTGCTCGTCGTGCTGGGCGCGCTCGCCAGCGGCCTGGTCGCCGGAGCGTTCGTCGCGTTCTCGACGTTCGTGATGCCCGCCCTGGCCGCGCTGCCCCCGGCGCAAGGCATCGCGGCGATGCAGTCGATCAACGTCAAGGCGCTCACCGCCGGGTTCATGACCGTGTTCATGGGCGCCGCGGGCCTCAGCGCGGTCGTCGCCGTCGTCACCTTCGTGCTCTGGCCCGACGACGCCACCGTCGAACTCCTCCTCGGCAGCGCGCTGTACCTCTTCGGCTCGTTCGGGGTGACCATCGTCGCGAACGTCCCGCGCAACGACGCCCTCGCCAAGGTCGACGCGCAGGCACCGCAGAGCGCGGACCACTGGCGTAGGTACGTCAGCGAATGGACCCTGTGGAACCACATCCGGGTCGGAGCCTCGCTGGCGGCGTCGGCGTCCTTCATCCTCGCCCTGACCTGACCTGCCCCACTCCGACCAGCCCCACTCCGTCCAGCCCCCGGGCCCGCGGACGTGCCGCGCCCGCCCTCCCGTCGTACAGTGGCCGAAAGCCTGCGAGAGCACCCGAGGGAGACGGCCATGGCCGACCCCAAAGGCTTCCTCACCACCGCCCGCCGGGAATGGCCGCGCCGGTCCGTCGGCGAACGGGTCAAGGACTGGGACGAGGTGTACGTCCCCGGCGCACTGCTGCCCCTCGTCGAGCAGCAGGCCGACCGCTGCATGGACTGCGGCATCCCCTTCTGCCACGACGCCTGCCCGCTGGGCAACTTGATCCCCGACTGGAACGAACTCGTCTCGCGCGCCGACTGGCGAGCGGCGGCGGACCGGCTGCACGCCACGAACAACTTCCCCGAGTTCACCGGCCGCCTCTGCCCCGCCCCCTGCGAGTCGGGCTGCGTCCTCGCGATCAACCAGCCCGCGGTGACCATCAAGAACGTCGAGGCGGCCATCGCCGACCGCTCCTGGCAGGACGGCCTCAACCCGCCACGCCCCCCGGACCGGCACTCGGGCAGGACCGTCGCCGTCGTCGGCTCGGGACCGGCCGGACTCGCCGCCGCCCAGCAGCTGACGCGAGCCGGTCACACCGTCGCCGTGTACGAGCGCGACGACCGCGCGGGCGGGCTCATGCGCTACGGAATCCCCGCGTTCAAGATGGAGAAGCACCACCTGGAGCGGCGCCTCGCGCAGATGCGGGACGAGGGCACGGTCTTCCGTACGTCCATCACGGTCGGGCGGGACATCAGCGCCGCGGAGCTGCGGAACCGGCACGACGCGGTGGTGCTCGCCGTCGGCGCCACCGCCTGGCGTGAACTGGACGTACGGGGGAGGGAGTTGCGCGGTATCCACCAGGCGATGGAGTACCTCCCGTTCGCCAACCGCGTGTGCGAGGGAGACCTCGACACCTCCCCGCTGTCCGCCGCCGGCAAGCACGTCGTGATCGTCGGCGGCGGGGACACCGGAGCGGACTGCCTGGGTACGGCGGTCCGCGAAGGCGCCGAATCCGTCACGCAGCTGGACATCTACGAGCGGCCCGGTGACCTGCGCGACGAACTGGCCGAGCCCTGGCCGACGTACCCGAAGATCTACCGGCTCTCCCCCGCGCACGAGGAGGCGGACGAGCTGCGCATCGCTCCCGCGGCGGACGCCGACGCACGCCTCTTCGCCGCGTCCACGCTCCGCTTCGACGGCGACGCGGCGGGGAGGGTACGCGCCCTGCACGTGACCGAGGTCGACGCGGAGCGCCGCCCCCGGCCCGGCACCGCCCGTACCCTCCCCGCCGATCTCGTGCTGCTCGCGCTCGGCTTCTCCGGGCCCGACCGTACGCCCGGCGGCCTGGTCGACCAGCTCGGCCTCGACGTCGACGACCGCGGCACCCTCACCCGCGACGCGGACTTCACGACGAACGTGCCCGGCGTCTTCGCGACGGGCGACGCGGGCCGCGGCCAGTCCCTGATCGTGTGGGCCATCGCCGAGGGCCGTGCGACCGCCGCCGCGGTGGACCGGTGGCTGACGGGCGAGACCCGGCTCGCGGCACCGATCGGGCCGTACGACCGCCCGATGACCGCGTAACGCCGCTGCTGATCCTTCGTTCCGCCGTCAGGCGCAGGGCCGTCTCCGCGCGTCCCCCCTGTTGGCGGCCGGTCCTGGAGGGTGCCCTATGACGACGCTCAACGAACGCCCCGCATTCGACGACACGTACGGCGACGGTCGCGGCGAGGGAACGCCCCTCCCGCTCGTCCCGCTGGACGACCCGCACGCCGCACTCCCCCACCTCACCGGCTCCAAGGCCGCGCATCTCGCGCGCGCCGCCCGCGCCGGGCTCCCCGTATTGCCCGGCTTCGTCGTCCCGCACGGCGCCGGCGACTCCCCCGACGGTCTGCACGGCGCCTGGCGCGAGCTGTCGGCCGACGGCGCGCTGCCGCTCGTCGTCCGTTCTTCGTCACCGCAGGAGGACACGCAGGAGTCCTCGCTGGCAGGCCAGTTCGCGTCCGTGCTTGACGTGCGCGGGTGGGACGACTTCCGTACGGCGGTCGCGGCTGTCCTGCACTCCGCGCATCGGACGGCCGACGACAGCGCCGCCGAGGTGAGCACTCCCGCCGCGATGGCCGTCCTGGTCCAGCCGATGCTCGCCTCCCGCGTCGGCGGAGTGCTGTTCGGCGCCGATCCCGTCGAAGGACGCCTCGACCGCATGCTCGTGAGCGCGGTGCGCGGCGGCCCCGACACGCTCGTCAGCGGCGCCCAGGCCGGGACGAATTACGTCCTGAGCCCGCACGGACGGCTATTGCGCACCGAACAACCTTCTGCACAGCGGCTGTTGGGGACGACCGAGCTGCTGCGTCTCGCGCGCCTGGCCCGGCGCGCCCGGAAGGTGTTCGGCGGGCCGCAGGACATCGAGTTCGGCTTCGACGGCGACGGACGCCTGTGGCTCTTCCAGAGCCGCCCCGTCACGGCGATGGCCGCACGGCCGCGGCGCGGCGCCCGGCTCCTCGGCCCGGGCCCGGTCGCCGAGACCCTGCCGCATCAACTCCAGCCGCTCGAAGAGGACTTGTGGGTCGCCCCGATGGCGCGGGGCCTCGCGGCGGCCCTCGACATCGGCGCGGGCGCGGCACGCCGCACGCTGCGGAAGAACCCCGTGGTCACAGCGGTCGGCGGGCGTGCCGCGGCCGACCTGCGGCTCCTCGGCGCCGTCCCGCCCCGCCATCCCTGGCTCGCGCTGCTCAACCCGGCGCCCGGCGAGCGCCGCCTCGCCGCTGCCTGGCGGCTCGGCCGGCTGACCGCCGCCCTGCCCGGCCTCGCCCTCGACCTCGCCGCGGACATCGACCGCAGCCTGGCGGGCACCGCGTCGCCCGCCGGACTCCCGTCGTCCGACCTCGCCGCCACACTCCGCTGGACCCGCGCCGCCCTCGTCTCCCTGCACGCCCAGGAGGCGCTGTGCGGCGCCCTGCTCCCCGGGTCGCGTACGGCGACGGCGGCGGGCGCGGCGCTGAACGCGCTGGCCGAGGGGCGGGCACTCGGCATTCCGGATCACCGCGTGGTGGCGGCACATCCGGCGGTGCTCGCGCTGGTTCCGCCGCGTCTGGAGGGGGATGTACGGCTGCCCGAGCTCTCCGCGGCCCCTGCGACCGGGCCCTCGGACGCGGCGAGCCTCCCGCCCCGCGAAGCCCTGCGGCTGCGTATCCGCTGGGTGCAGGAGTTACAGGTGCGCCTGGTGAGGGACGCGGCGCGGCGGCTCCGGGTGCGGGGCGAGCTCGGCGCGGCAGGGCGGGTGGGACTGCTGCGGTGGCCGGAGCTGATGGACGCGCTCGCGGGCGGACCGCCCCCCGGAGATGTCGGGGAGCGGCTGCCACGTGCGGTGTCGGCACCGCTGCCCGACGCGTTCCGGATCGCGGAGGGCGGCACGGTCGTCGCGGAACGGTCCGCCCGGCGTGGCACCGGCGGCGGGCTGGGGGTGTCCGGCGGGCGGGCCGCCGGGATGGCGTGGGACGGCACGGGGACGCCGCCGCCCGAAGCGGTGCTCGTGGTGCGCACGCTCGACCCGGCACTCGCGCCTCTGCTGCCCGGGCTCGCCGGTCTCATCGCCCAGACCGGCAGCCCGCTCTCCCATCTGGCATTGCTGGCAAGGGAGTTCGGGCTGCCCACGGTGGTCGGCGTACCGGACGCGGTACGGCGCTTCCAGCCGGGCTCCCGCCTGGCTCTCGACGGCACGACCGGCGACGTACAGCCGGAAGAAGACACGCGCCCTGACCGCACGGGCGACGACGTCATGCCCGAGGTGCCGCGATGAAGCGTCTCGCGTACGTCTTCGGCGGTTCGGCAGCCGCGGGCGCCGCCGCCTATCTGGTCGTCTACCTCTACCGGTGGCAGTGGCAACGGGCCATCCTCTGCGGGGTGTTGCTCCTGGTCGTCGAGATCCTGCTGCTCGGCGCCACGCTCGTCGGCCGCATCGCCCGCGTCGAGGATCGGTTGCGGGACGCCGACCGGCGTCAGGAGGACGTCCTCGCGCGGCTGCGTCAGGACGCGGCGCCCGGGCAGCCGGGGTCCGGGGGTCCGGGGCTCGGGAAGCCGGGGCTCGGCGCGGGGGCGCCCCGCTTCCGCTGGCTGGACGACGACCCCGCCGGGCACACATACGTCTTCGTGCCCGTGCTCATGGCGACCGGAGCACTCCTCTCCGGTCTCGCCTGGCTGGTCCAGCGCATCGCGTCGGCGACCGCGCGCCCCGCCGCCGAGCACCGGCTCGCCGGGCGCCTCGCCGTTCTCGCCGCCCCGCCGCCGGACACCGGCCTCGAGGATCTCCCCCCGGTGGCCGCCCGGCTCGACCGGCGCAGGGCGGGGCGGGCCCTGGCCGCTGGCGCGGTCGGCGCCGTGCTGCTCGGCGCCGCGGTCGCGGGCCTGGCCGAGCTCACCCAGACCCGCGAGGGCGACAGGAGCGAGGCGGCGGCGACCTCCGTGCTCCTGCACATCGACATGCGCGGCCGGGACGCCACCCCGGAGCGCCGCTCCCTCGCGGCCCGCCAGCTCTGGGAACGCTGCCGCGACTCCACCTCCGTGGCGCTGCGGCACGCCACGCTGGGTCCGCTGGGCGACGACATGTTCGCGGGGGTGGTACGCCCCGCCCTCACCGAGCACGACCGCATGCGCCTGCGCGGCTGCCTGGAGGACACGGGCCTGGACAAGGCCCGGCTGACGGTGACGGGCATCGGCGACACGGGGTCCGGGGACGACTGAAACCGTTGGCCGATGCCGGCCCGGGGCAACGGCTCGGCGGTACGGGCACCGCCGCGCGGGGTAAACCCGAGTAGACCCGACCGCACAGCCCCGGTCGGCCTCAACTCGCCCTTACCCCAGGCGCGTTACCCTTCCCGGCACGCCCCGTCCCCGACCCTTGGTCCCCCATGACGGCTCCCCGGACCACCCCGTCACCGACCGTGTCCCCCACCGGGCCCCCCACTGAGGCCACCGCCGGTCCCACCCGCCGCCTGCGCCGCATCTGTCTGCGTGTCCTCGTGTGCTGCGGGCTCGGCTATCTCGCGCTCTGGGCGACCGGCACCCTCGGCATCCTCGTGCTCTGCGACTGGGCGCGGAGCACCTCCCGCGCCCCGGCCAACACCGTCGACGCCCCCGGCATCCACCATTTCCGCCCCGTGGACACCGCGGGCCACGTGTGGCGGGGCGCCGCGCCCTCGGCCGAGGGGTACCGGCGCCTGGCGGAGCTGGACTTCGCGACCGTGGTCGATCTGCGCGCCGAGCGCCTGAGCGCGGCCCGGCTAGACCGGCCGCGCCGCGCCGGGCTCGACGTCGTACGGCTGCCGATCCGCGACGGCCAGACGCCTCGGCCCGCCCAGGTACGGCGCTTCCTGGACGTGGTGCGCGACGCGCGGGGCCCGGTGTTCGTGCACTGCGGGGCGGGCGTGGGACGTACGGGGACGATGGCGGCCGCGTATCTCGTGCGGACCGGGCAGAGCTCGCCGCAGTCGGCGGTCCGGCGCAATCTCGCGGTCGGGCCGCCCTCGGTCGAGCAGATCTACTACGCGCTGCGCCTCGGGCGCGACCGGGCGCAGCAGCCGCCGCTGCCCGTCGTCGCGGTCAGCCGTCTGGTGGACGCCCCGCGCAGGATGTGGTCATGGCTGTGAACCACCACCTCATGGCCGTGAGCCGCCGCCCCGGCGGGCGACGGCTCACGACAGACTCATGACAGGCGGTTCACGAAAGCAGGAAGTCGGCCTCCCCGGCCTTCGCCCCCTGGATGAACGCGGTGATCTCACCGTGCGTGTAGATCAGCGCCGGGCCGTCCGGATCGGCGGACTGGCGGACCGCGACGCGGCCGTCGGCCAGCTTCATGGCCTCCAGGCAGTTGCCGCCGTTGCCGCCGCTCCACGGCTTGTGCCAGCCCTCGCTGCCGAGGTCACGTGCGGGCATGCCGTTGTAAATCCGGGAGTCGTCCCGTGACTCGGGGCGGGACCCGGCTCCGGGCTTTGACCCCGGTCGCGTACCGGCTCGGTGTCGATCCATTCACAGCTCCTTGCGGAGGTCCCGGAGGAGCTCCTTTGTGCGTTGTGCCGTCGCGGCTTGCGCCGCCATGCGGTCCATGACCTCGAGGTGGGTCGCCACCTCGGTGCGCGCGTCCAGATAGACGGCGCCGGTCAGGTACTCGCTGTAGACCATGTCCGGCAGCTCCGCCATGGCGAAGCGGAAGAGCACGAACGGTCCGAACGTGCCCGGGTGCGGACCCGCCGCGAACGGCGCGATCTGCAGCGTCACATGAGGAAGTTCGACGGCTTCGAGCAGCTTGTCGATCTGCTCTCGCATCACCTCGGGGCCGCCCACCGGTCTGCGCAGGGCGGTCTCGTCCATCACGACCCAGAGCCGTGGCGCGTCCTCGCGGCTGAGCAGGGACTGGCGCTCCATCCGCAGCGCCACGTACCGCTCGATGTCCTCGGGACGGGTCTGGCCGATCGCTCCGGAGCGCATCACACCACGTGCGTACTCCTCGGTCTGCAGCAGGCCGGGCACGAAGTGCGGTTCGTAGGACCTGATGAGGCTGGCCGCCCCCTCCAGGCTGACGTACATGCTGAACCAGCCCGGCAGGATGTCGTGGAACCGCTGCCACCAGCCCGGCTTGTTCGCCTCCTCGGCGAGGGTCACGAAGGCGTCGGCCTCGTCGTCGGCGACTCCGTAGGACTTCAGGAGCAGCTGGAGATACGGGATCTTCAGCGCGACCTCGGCCATTTCCATGCGGCGGACCGTGGCGGGGGCCACGCGGAGAATCCGCGCGGCCTCCTCCCGCTTGAGGCCCGCGCTCTCGCGCAGGTCCTGCAAGCGACGGCCTAGGACGACCTGGCCGACGGTCGGCGCGGACCGCGGTTCGCTCACGTCCTACCTCCACGTACTCCATGTAATGCCAATTCACTCCGCACCTGGAGCCGTTGCGAGCAGTGTGCCACGTGCCGTCTCGAAGGAACACGCCACTGTGCACTTTTCAGAGTGGGTCTTGCCAAGGTGTTCCCGGCGGGGCGATAGTGGATGGCGTGACTCCGCCCGCGCCGTTACACACAGCTGCCGCCGAAGCCCCCGTTGGCGTTAATGCCGACGTGTGGGCCGATGGCGGCTCCGAGCTCTGCGTCAGCTTCGCGCTCGTGCCACGGCCGGGCTCCGCCGCAGAGGCCAGACGGCTGGCAAAAGCCCAGCTCCTGGGCTGGGAAATCGGCGAGGACTGCCGCGACGCCGCCGCTCTCGTGGTGTCCGAGCTGGTCACGAACGCGATCGTGCACACCGCGAGCCACCGGATCGTCTGCGAGCTCTGCACCCGGCCCGGCACCCTGCGCATAGCTGTGCGTGACGACGGATACGGATCAGGTGTCCCGCGGCCCGCGCAGGAGGGGCCCGACGCAGACGATGAGCACGGGAGGGGACTGCTTCTCGTCGAGGCGGTGAGCAACGCGTGGGGCGTGCGTGACGAGGGCCCCGGCGCCGGCCTCACCGTATGGGCGGAGCTGCGGGCATGACGTATCGCATGACGTAGTACGGCATGACGTGACTGCTTGGCGTGACTGAGGGTGCGGGCATGAGAACGACGTGGGCAGGAGGCGTGTGAGCACGGTGACGGTGCGGCGGCTGTTGGATCTGGACACGCTGGTCCGCCTCGAACGGAGGCGGACCGCCGCCGCCTCCGAGCCGCCCCTGACGCGACTGGCCGTCCCGGAGGGGATGTCGCAGCCCCTGGGGTGTGACGCGGTCTCGGTGCCTTCGCGGTTCGGTCCCCGGCTGATGGCGCGGCTGCCCCGCGTGGGCTGCGTGTACGAGGACGTGGACGCGGCGCGCTGGTGGTGGATCGTCCCGGCTGACTCCGACGTCGCTCTGGAGTGGCCGTCCCCCGCGTACTACGCCGCGGGAGCCGTGGTCCCCGGCGCCCGCCGCGCCCCTTCCCTGATCCACAGCCCCTCCGGGGGCGAGGTCCCCTACACCCCGCCGATCCCCCTGTACCTGGCCTGGTGCGGCGCCACGGGCGCCACGCCGGCGTGGTCGCGGTCCGTACGCGCGTAGATCCGGGTCGTACGAAGGGCAGCAGTAGATCCGGGTCGTACGAAGGGCAGCACGAGAGTCCGGGGCGGCACCCTCCCGCAGGCGCCGCCCCGTCCCCCTTCACCCCGTCACCGCAGCCTCCACTGCCGTGACGATCTCCCCCGGCGCCTCCAGCTGCGCCATATGGCCCACCCCGTCGAGCACGAGCACGCGCACGGCGCCCCTCCCCGCCAGGGAAGCGGCGTTGGACGCCGGGATCACCTGATCCTGCGCGCCCCACACGGCAACCGTCCGCACGCTCCCGGGCAGAAGGGAGGCCAGGTCGAGGGCCGATCCGCCGCCCGGCGCCACCAGCGTCGGCAGGAGCGTGCGCAGCGCCGCGTCGACGCCGTCCAGGCGCTTGTACCTCAGCAGGTCCTCCACCAGCTGCCGCGTCACGAGACCATCGTCGGCGAACAGCTTGCTCAGGTGCGGACGGAGCTCGCGCCGCGTCCCCGCCTTCGCGAAGCCCCGCAGATAGGAGGCGTCCACCTCGGGGCCGTAGCCCGCGGGCGCGATCAGCGTCAGGGAGCGGACCCGCTCCGGGACCCCCGCCGCCACCGCCGTGGCCACCGCGCCACCCAGCGAATGCCCCACCAGATGTGCCCGCTCGATGCCGAGCGCGTCGAGAAAGCCCGTGACGACCGCGGCAAGGGAGGCCAGGCTGCCGTCCCCCACGTCCTTGCTGGACTCTCCGTGACCGGGCAGGTCCAGGGCGTACACCGTGTGCCGCACCGCGAGCGGCTCCTGCACGAAGAGCCAGGAGTTCTTGTCGCCGCCGTACCCGTGCACCAGGACGATCTCTTCCGCGCCACCCCCCGACGTCGTATACGCGAGGGCCCTGCCGCCCACCTCCGCGAGACCGCTGACCGGGCTGCCCTCGTCCTCGGCGGGCACCCCGCGCGCCAGCTGTTCGCGTGCCTCGGCGGCCGCCCGCTCGATCTCGTCCTCCGGGACGTCCGGCCCGGCGATGACCGCGATGACGCAGCCGACGGGGGCCTCACCGCCCGCCTCCGCGACGATCCGCCGCAGCACACCGCCCCGCGGCGCCTCAAGGGTGCCCGCGATCTTGTCGGTGTCGATCTCGGCAAGATCGTCGCCCTCCGCCACCTCGTCGCCCTCCTGCGCGATCCACTCGGTGATCTTTCCGGTCTCCATGGACAGGCCCCATTTGGGCATGGTGACCCGCTCGACGAACGACGTGCTCACAGGCACCTCACGGCTTCCAGTCGACGACCGACTTCACCGCGGCGGCGACCCGCGCGGCGTCCGGTATGTAGAGGTCTTCGAGCGCCGGGCTGAACGGCACCGGCGTATGCGGCGCGGTGACCGTCTCGATCGGCGCCCGCAGCGCCCCGAACGCCTCGCGCGCGACGAGCGCCGAGATGTCGGCCGCCATCCCGCAGCGCGGCCCCGCCTCGTCGACCACGACCAGGCGCCCGGTCGCCGCGACGCTCTCCAGGATCGTGTCGGCGTCCAGCGGACTGGTCGTACGGGGGTCGATGATCTCGCAGCTCAGGCCGGCCGATGCCAGGTCGGCCGCCGCTTCGGACGCGACGGTCACCATGCGGCCGATGGCCACGATCGTCACGTCCCGGCCCTCGCGCACGATGGCCGCCTCGCCGAAGGGGATCGTGTAGCTCTCGGCGGGGACCTCGCCCACCACGTCGTACATCGCCTTGTGCTCGCAGAAGATCACCGGGTCGTCGTCCCTGATTGCCTGGATCAGCAGTCCCTTCGCGTCGTACGGGGACGACGGCAGGACGACCTTCAGTCCGGGCACGGCCGTGAACGCCGGATACATGGCCTGCGAGTGCTGGGCCGCCGCCCGCAGTCCGGCCCCGTACATGGTGCGGATGACGACGGGGGTGACGGCCTTGCCGCCGAACATGTACCGGAATTTCGCGGCCTGGTTGAAGATCTGGTCGAAGCACACGCCCATGAAGTCGATGAACATGAGCTCGGCAACCGGCCGCAGTCCGCGCGTAGCGGCGCCGATCGCCGCGCCGATGAACGCCGACTCCGAGATGGGCGTGTCCAGGACCCGGCCGGGGAAGCGCGGATAGAGCCCCTTCGTCACGCCGAGCACCCCGCCCCATGCGTCGGATTCGCCGGGTGCTCCCGCGCCGCCCGCGTTGTCCTCGCCCATGACGACGACCGAGGGGTCGCGCTCCATCTCCTGCGCCAGTGCTTCACCGAGCGCCTCGCGATAGCTGATGCTGCGTGCCACGATCGGCTCCTCTCAGACGTACGAGTCAGGCGTACGAGTCAGGCGTACGAGATGTAGACGTCGGTCTCCAGGTCCGCCCGGGTCGGCAGGGGCGCGGCCTGCGCCTCGGACACGGCCTCGTCGATCAGCCGGGCCACCTCGGCGTCGACCGCGTCGAGCTGCGCCACCGTGAGTTCGCCGGCGACCCGCTCCCGGAAGCGCTTGAGGCAGTCGAGTTCGTCGCGGGCGCGGCGCACCTCGTCCGCCCGGTATTTCTGCTGGTCGCCCTCGAAATGCCCGTAGTAGCGGGTGAGCCGCACCTCGATCAGGGTGGGACCGCCCCCGGCACGCGCCCGCTCGACCGCTTCGCCCGCCGCCTCGTGCACCGCGAAGAAGTCGAAGCCGTCGACGGTGACGCCGGGCATCCCGAAGGCCGCGGCGCGGGCCGCGATGGAGCCGCCGCCCACGGACCACTCGGCCGAAGTGGCCTCCGCGTAACCGTTGTTCTCGGCGACGAAGACGGCGGGCAGGTGCCAGACGGAGGCGAGGTTCAGGGATTCCAGGGTGGTGCCCTGATTGCTGCCGCCGTCGCCGAAGAAGGCCACACCGACGCCGCCGTCCCCGCGCACCTTCGCGGCGAGCGCGGCGCCGCAGATCAGGGGTGGCCCGCCGCCGACGATGCCGTTGGCGCCGAGCATGCCCCTGGAGAGGTCGGCGAGGTGCATGGAGCCGCCCTTGCCGTGGCACGCCCCGGTCGTGCGCCCGTAGATCTCGGCCGTCATCGACTTCACGTCGACGTGCTTGGCGATGCAGTGGCCGTGGCCCCGGTGCGTGGAGGCGATGACGTCCCGGTCGTCGTCGAGATGGGCGCACACACCGGTGGCCGACGCCTCTTCGCCTGCGTAGAGGTGGACGAAGCCGGGGATGTCGCCGGTCGCGAACTCCTCGTGGAGCCGCTCCTCGAAGTCACGGATCGTGCGCATCGTGCGGTACGCGTCAAGCAGCGCGGGGCCGTCGAGGCCGTGCTCGTACGGGACTTGAGGTGTCCGGAGAGTGCCGCTCACGGAATAACTCCTTTGCCTGCACGGGTGCGGAGTTGCCTGCATGGGGTATGGCACTGCGGCCCGGGCGAACCGGCAACAGTTGCCCGGGGTTGCAAGCCCGCACCGGACGTACGCCAAACGCAGAAGGAGAAGCAGACGGACGACAAGCAGAACTACAGCGAAAAGCAGAGCGACAACGGGGATCAGGGCAACACCCGCGCACAGGACGGGACTTCGGATTCCGAGGCGCTGCTCTTCGGCGGGCCCCTGCGCTACGACACCGGATGGGCCCAGTACGAGGAGGCCTTCCTCCAGCTGGGGTTCCGGTCCATGCTGAAGCGGCTGCCCGCGCTGCTCGCCGCCAGCTTCCGGCTCGCCCGGCAGGCCGACCTGCGGGCGGCGCGCATCGTCATCAGCGCCGAGGTGGGCCGCGGGCTCGCCAGAGCGGTGAGCCTCCTCGCGGTGAACGGCGTGCTGGGACATCTGATGACCGAGGCGCCGGTGGCCGACCGGCTGCGCGGAGCGGCGCCCGCCCTGGTGACGGTGGCGTGCGTACTGTTCCTGGCCACGCTGCTGCGCGCCGTGTCGACGTACGCGACGGGCCGGCTCGAACCGAAGGTGGAACGCGTCGCCACCGAGCAGTATCTGGAGAAGGCCGCGGCGGTGGAGCTCGCGGCCATCGAGGACGACGCGTTCCACAAGCTGCTCGACACCGCGCAGTACGGAGCCGCGTCCGCCCGCCGCATGATCGGCATCGCCACGCGTGTGGTGAACGCGCTGATCTCGCTGATCGCGGCGGCGAGCGTGCTGACCGTCCTGCATCCGCTGCTGCTTCCGCTCCTGGCGACGATGACCCTGCCGAGCGCGTGGGGCGCCCTGACGATCGCCCGGCGCCGCTACGTCTCCTTCCACGCATGGGTGCAGCACGCCCGCGCGGGGCGGCTCATCGGCAGCCTGCTCACCGACACGGGCGCGGCCCCCGAGATCCGGGTGCACGGCGTGGGTCCCTTCCTGCTGCGGCACTTCCGGTCCATGTCGGAGGCGGCGGAGGAGGAGCAGGCGCGCCTTGCGCGGCTCGCCGCCCGTACGGGCCTGATCGCGGCGGCCTGGACGGGCGTCGCCACCGTGGTGACGTACGCGACGCTCGGCGGGCTGCTGCTCGCCGGGGCGATGGCGCTGTCCGTGGCGGGTACCGCCGTCATCGCGATCCGCACCGGCTCCGCCAGCCTCGACACCCTCGTCGTGGAGATCAACTCCCTGCACGAGGACGCCATGTTCGTCGGCGACCTGGAGCGGCTCTTCGTGGAGGCGGCACAGCGCGCGATTCCGGTCGGCGGGGCCGAACTCCCGGCGCAGCCGCGGGAGATACGGTTCGAGAACGTCACCTTCCGCTATCCGGGCACCTCGGGCAGGGACGCGCTCAGCGACATCTCGCTCTCCCTGCCCACCGGGAAGATCGTCGCCCTCGTGGGCGAGAACGGCTCCGGCAAGACCACGCTGGTGAAGCTGCTCGCGGGCCTGTACGCGCCGAAGGACGGCCGGATCCTGTGGGACGACGTCGACGCGGCGACCGCGGACCGGCATCAACTGGCGGAGCGCATCGCGATGGTGGCGCAGGACTTCAAGCGCTGGCCGTTCACGGCGCGCGTGAACATCGCGATCGGCCGGTCGTCGGTGCCGCTCACGGACGACCGGATCGGCACCTCGGTCGGCGAGGCGGGTGCCGGGGACGTCGTGGCGGATCTGCCGCGCGGGCTCGACACGCTCCTTGCCCGCGCGTTCACCGGCGGGCACGAGCTGTCGGGCGGTCAGTGGCAGCGCCTGGGCATCGCGCGTGCCGCCTACCGGCGCGGCAGCATCCTCATCGTGGACGAGCCGACGGCGGCGCTCGACGCCCGCGCCGAACTGGAGGTCTTCGAGAAGATCCGGGCCCTGGCCGGGACGGGCCAGACCGTCATCCTCATCACGCACCGCCTGGCGTCGGTGCGCCACGCGGACCTCGTCCACGTCCTGGAGGGAGGTCGCCTGGTGGAATCGGGCACGCCGGACGACCTCCTGCGCACAGGTGGTGTCTATGCGGAGCTCTACGCCCTGCAGGCCGACCAGTTCACGGCCAAGGTCCCCTCACCGAACGGACACGCCGAGCGCTGAGGGAAGGGGCTGCCCGGGTCTACGCGGCGGCGGCTATCTCGGCCAGGTCCGGCACGGCGGTCGCCGCGGGCCCGCGCACGATCACCAGGAAGGCGTCGGAGGCGAGGTCCATCACGACCTCCGCCTGCTGCCCCTCCATACGGCGGGCCTCCGCGAACTGCTCCGCGGGCCACGATCCTCGCGGCCCGCCTGCCGGAAAGCGTTCAAGTACCACTCGGCTGTTCATCATCGTCCTTACTGCTCCCCCGTGGAAAGTCCTCATGGACTCTTTCGCAGTAGAACGCACCGAGGGATGGAAAGGACTCGCAACGTGACGCACCTGACACCGAGTTGTGGCGGTTCCTCACATCTCGTACTCGTCGTGATACCGCAGCCGGGGGCTGCCCGCCGGAGCCCCGAGCCCCGTAGAGCGGCCCTTGGGCTCCTCCCACTCCTCCTGCCTGCCGAGGGCGGTGAGATCGAAGAGGCTGGAGTACGAGCCCACCCAGTCGAGGCCGCGGTCGTACGTCGAGTACGTGTGGAAGACGCGGTCGCCGTCGCGCAGGAAGCAGCTGAGGCCGGGCTGTTCGCGGGCCTCGTCGCCCTCGCCGACGGTGGCGTCGAAGTCGTGGTTGAAGTCGCTGTCGTGCGAGGAGTACCACGGCACCGTCCAGCCCATCCGCGCCTTGAAGGGCAGGATCTTGGTGAACGGGGCGCGGGAGACGGCGATGAAGTTCGTGCTGCGGGACCGCAGGTGGGCCAGATGCCCGATCTGGTCGAGGAAGGCCGAGCAGCTGCGGCATCCCGCGTCCCACTCCGGGGCGAACATGAAGTGATAGACGATCAGTTGGGCGTCTCCGTCGAAGAGGTCGAAGAGCGTCGCCTTGCCGTCGGAACCATCGAACAGATACTCCTTGTCGATCTCGACCATCGGAAGCTGGCGCCGCTCGGCGTTGAGCGCGTCACGCGCCCTGGTCTGTGCCTTCTCCTTGGCGAGCAGTTCCTCGCGCGCGGCGGCCCACTGCGCACGTGTGACGATGCCGGGAAGTCCCATGGTCCGTCAGTCCCTCCTGCGGACCCGCCCCTCGGATCCGTACTTCTACGAGGGGTGACCTGCGGGATCGCCGGAACTCATCGGTCCCGGCGAAGAATCTTGGAAGAAACTTCGGAGAATCCCGATGATGCCGCGGCGAGCTAGAACGTCACCGGGAGCGCGAGCAGTCCGCGCGCCCGCATCGAGGGGCGCCACCGCAGCTCGTCCGGCGATGCGTCGAGCGCGAGGCGGGGGAAGCGCTCGATGAGCGCGGCGAGCGCTGTCGCCGTCTCCAGGCGGGCGAGGGGAGCGCCGACGCAGTGGTGGATGCCGTGGCCGAGGGCGAGCTGGCCCGTGGTGTCGCGGGTGATGTCCAGGCGGTCGGGCTCGGGGAAGCGGCGCGGGTCGCGGTTGGCGGCCGACGGGGAGAGCAGCACGGTCTCGCCGGCGGGGACGGTGACGCCGCCGATGGTGACGTCTTCGAGGGGGAAGCGGCGGATGGCGAGCAGGACGGGACCCTCGTGGCGGCTGAACTCCTCTACTGCCCCTGGGATTTGGGCCGGGTTGGCGCGCAGGGCCGCGAGCTGTTCGGGGTGGCGCAGGAGCGCGAGGGTGGCGTTGCCGATGAGCTGGACGGTGTTCTCGTATCCGGCGAAGAGGATCAGGAAGGCGAGCGACATCAGCTCGTCCTCGGTGAGCCGGTCCTGGCCGCCCTCGCCCTCGTCCCGTACGGCGATGAGGTCGGAGAGCAGGTCGTCGGCGGGCTCCTTCCGCTTCTCTGCGAGGAGCCGCGTGAAGAAGCCCAGCATCGCGACGACGGCCTCCTTCGCGCTCTGCGGCCGTGCGGGGTCGGGTGCGATCAGGGCGTCGGTCCAGGCACGGAAGTCCGGGCGGTGTCCGGCGGGCACGCCGAGGAGGTCGCAGATGACGGTGATCGGGAGCGGGGCGGCGTAAGCGGCGACGAGGTCGGCGCCGCCCAACGGCGCGATGGCATCGAGGAGTTCGTCGGCGGTGCGGCGGATCGGCGCGCGCAGGCTCTCCACCCGGCGCGCCGTGAATGCCTTGACCACCAGGCGCCGGACGCGGGTGTGGTCCGGCGGGTCCATGTTGAGCAGGTTCGCGTCCAGGGCGGGCGGCAGCGCGAAGCCCCGGTAGCCGCCCGGCAGCGCATGGCTCTTGTCGAGCGAGAGCCGCGGGTCGGCGAGCGCGGCGCGTACGTCGTCGTACCGCGTGACCAGCCAGGCCGGGCTGCCGTCGGGCCCCGCGACCCGGTGCACGGGGGCGGTGTCGCGCAGGCGCGCGTAAGTGCCGTACGGGTCTTCGACCAGACCGTCGGCGGGGTCGTGGACCAGACCGTCGGCGGGGTCGTCGATGCGGCCGTTTGCGGGGTCCGGGTGCGGGGCGTGTGACATGGCTCCACCCTAGGCAGCCCTCTCTCCCCGCCTGCTTTCAGCCCTCGTACTCCTGGATCCGCTTCCCGTGGCTGCGGTCGATCAGGGCGGGCAGTTCGGCGCCCAACTCGCGGACGATGTGCGGTACATCGAGAGTCAGCAGCCGCCGGTCGCGCATCAGGACCCGCCCGTCGACGATCGTCGTGGTGACGTCCGACGAGCGCGCGCTGTGCACGAGCGTGGCCGCGAGGTCGTGCACGGGCTGGGTGTGCGGTCCGTCGAGATCGACGAGGATGATGTCGGCGCGGCGGCCCGGCGCGAGGCTGCCGATTTCGTCGCCGAGGCCCACGGCTCGTGCGCTCTGCAGCGTGGCGTGGTCGAGTGCCTGGCGCGCGGTCAGCCAGGCCGGGTCGCGCTGGGCGGACTTCTGTACGAGCGCGGTGAGCGTCATGGACTCCCACACGTCCAGGGTGTTGTTCGACGCGGCCCCGTCCGTGGCGAGGCCGACGGGGATGCCGATCTCGCGCAGGGCGCGCACGGGCGTGGTGTCCCAGCCGAACTTGAGATAGCCGCGCGGCGCGGTCGCCACGGCGATGCGTCCAGTGCCCTGCCGCAGGACGGGCAGGTCGCGGTCGAGGATGCCGGTGCCGTGCGCGATGAGGACGTCGACGTCGAGCAGGCCGGTGCGGTGCAGGACCTCGATGGGGGTGCGGCCGTGGCGCTCCAGGCTGATGTCGGTCTGGGCGCGGTCCTCGGCGGCGTGCAGGTGGACCAGAAGGCCGTGCTCGCGGGCGAGTTCGGCGGTCGCGGCGAGGCCCGCGTCGTCGACGGTGTACGGGGCGTGCGGGGCCAGCGAGGTGGTGATGCGGCCGTCCGCGGCGCCGCGCTGCCGCAGCGCGAACTCCAGGGAGGCGGCGCGGCCGTCGGGCCCCTGCGAGGAGAAGAAGGCCGCGCCGAGGTTGGCGCGGAGGCCGCTCTCCGCCACGGCGTCGGCGACGCTGTCCATCGCGAAATAGTGGTCGGCGAAGGTCGTCACGCCGCCCCGGATCATCTCGGCGCAGGCGAGCCGAGCGCCGAGCCCGACGACGCGCTCGGTCAGATTGGTCTCGATGGGCCAGATCCAGTCGTTGAACCATTCGTGCGCCGGCAGATCCTCGGCGATGCCGCGCAGGGCCACCATCGGCGTGTGCGTATGGCAGTTGATCAGGCCCGGCAGGGCCGCCTGGCCGTGTGCGTCGATGCGCTCGGCGGCCGGGAGGTCCGCGACCTCGGCAGTGGTGGTGACGGCGTCGATACGGCCGGCGCGTACGACGACGGCCGAGTCTTCGAGGAAACCGGCCTGCCCACCGGCGTCGTGGACGAGGGCCGTGCAGCCCGTGATGACGAGATCGGCGGGGCCGTGCGCGGGAGGCGGCGTCATCTCTTCACGGTACGGGGAGTGCGCATCCCGTGCCCTGTCGCGTCGCGGGTTTCGCGAGCACGCTGACGTCAACCGACCGCCCGTGCGACGACAGTTGGAGCCCGCCATGCTCCTCGGCACCTGGAACCTGGAGAACCTCTACCGGCCCGGCGGCAAGTTCGGGCCCAAGGACAAGGCCGCGTACGAGGCGAAGCTCGCCTCGCTCGCGGCGACGATCAAGGCGCTGAACCCGAGCGTGCTCGGCGTGCAGGAGGTCGGCGATCCGGAGGCGCTCGCGGATCTGGCCGGGATGCTGGAGGGCACCTGGCACACCACGCTCTCGGAGCACGCGGACGAGCGCGGTATCCGCGTCGGCTTCCTCAGTTCACTCCCGGTGTTCGTCGTGGCCGACGAGAACGCCTTCCCCGCGCCGCTGCGCCCGGTGCAGGCCGGTGACTCGGGCAAGCCGGTGGACCGGGCGGGGCGCGGAGTGCTCGCGGTGACGGTGACGACGCGCGCCTTCTTCTTCGACGTGGCCGTCTGCCATCTGAAGTCGAAGCTCCTCTCGTACCCCGGCGGCCGGTTCCAGCCCCGGGACGAGGGCGAGCGGGCCCGCTTCGGGGCGTACGCGCTGTACCGGCGTTCGGCCGAGGCCACGCTGATGCGCTCCGTGGCCGACCGGCTCCTGAAGGGCGACGGCCGCCACCACGACGTCGTGGTGCTCGGCGACCTGAACGACGAGGTGTCGGCGGCCACGACGCAGATCCTGCTCGGCCCGCCGGGCTCCGAGATCGGCACGCCCGGCTTCGAACATCCGGACAAGGGCGACGCGCACCGGCTGTGGAACACGGCCCCGCTCATCCCGGCCGAGCAGCGCTACTCCCGTATCCACGCGGGGCGCCGTGAGCTGATCGACCACGTCCTGGTGAGCCGCAGCTTCCTGAGCCTGGTGACCGAGGCGGGCACGGGAGTCCCCGGCACGACGGCGACCGCGCTGCCGTCGGTCGGCGACGAGGATCCGGCGGAGCGCAGGAACGCGCCGGGCTCGGACCATGCGCCAGTGTGGATACGGGTCGAGCGCTAACCCCGGCCTTTCGAAGACGCGGCCGACTGCTGGCGCTGCCAGGCCTGTTCGAGGCGCAGGGTGTCTTCGATGACGGTGTCCTCCACCATCCGTCCCCAGCGGATCCTGGCCCACTGGATGCCCTCGTTCTCATACGGGCTGCCGTCGGCGAGGGTCGCCTGGATACGCAGCCGGACGACGACGGCGGTGTTCCAGGGCCAGCCCTTGACGACCACGTCGGTGAGGCTGAGCCGCATGCCGGGGATGCACCGGCCCGCCCGCTCGAACCAGTCGGCGAAGGCTTCGGGGCCGCGCAGGTCGGCGCCGAGTACCCCGTCGCCGATGAAGCGGAACCGCAGGTCGGGGGCGGCCATGGCGACGGCGGGGCGGTAGTTTCCGCTGCCGTCGCCCGCGGTGCGCCAGAGGGCTCGGACCTTCCTGCGGACGATGGCGTGGTACATCGGGGCGCCTCCCTGACCTAGTGGCTTGCAATTCGCAAGGGACCGTCTCCGACAACCGTAGGCCGGTCCCTTGCAAACAGCAAGCGAGTACTCTTTAGCCATGAGAGGCGAACGCTTTGCCCGGATGCACTGCTCGGTGGCGCGCGCGGCGGCCGTGATCGCCGACCAGTGGACGGTGCTGATCCTGCGCGACCTGTTCCTGGGCCTGAACCGCTACGAGGATCTCCGCGCCGACCTGGGCATCGCGACGAACATCCTGGCGGACCGCCTGGACCACCTGACCGCCGAGGGCATCGTCGAGCGCCGGGTGTACCAGGACCGGCCGATCCGTCACGAGTACGTCCTCACACCGCCGGGCAAGGAGCTCTACGGCACCGTCCTGACCCTCATGACCTGGGGCGACCGCCACCGCTCCGACGGCGGCGGCCCGCCCCTGCTGCCCGTCCACGACACCTGCGGCCACCCGGCCGAGCCCCGCGTGACGTGCGCGCACTGCGGCGGGGAGCTGACGGCGGGGGCGGTGACGCACACACCGGGTCCCGGCGGCCGGACGGCGCCGGGGACCGCCCTGGTGCACACGGTGCTCGCCACGGACTGAGCCTCAGCCGCGCGGGACCACCGTCGAGAGGACGCCCGGCAGCGGATACCAGTCCGACGAGACGATGCTGGCGTTGCCGCGGGCGAGCAGGGCGACGCGGTCGCGGGCCTGCGCCTCGGTCGGGTTCACCGAGTCGATGGCCGGGGCGACGTTGTGGGCGTCGGACATGACGACCAGATAGCGCCGGTCGGCGTACCACTTGGTGTCGATGGTGCCGCCCGCGTACTTGGACGCGTCGCCGTCGAACAGCACGAACCAGGGCCGGATCGCCGCGTCCGCGTACCGCCCGCGCGGGTCACCCGCCTCCGCGCCGAGCACGGCGGGGAAGGCGGCGGCGTCGCCCAGGCGCCCGGCGGCCTTGAGGTCGCGCAGGTGCGTGGCGTACTCACGGTCCGTCCACAGGGTGTCGGCCGGGTTGCCCTGCTCGACGGTGCCGGGTATGAGCTCGACGATGAACTTCCCCGCCAGGGCGCTGCGCTGGGGCCAGCCGTCGCTGCGTACGGCCTCGTCGAGGGTGGCGTGCTCGCCGGTGAGCTGGCCCGGGCGGTAGACGGCGTCGCCGAGCTTGCTCTTCAGGAGGGCGTCGAGGTCGGCGGGCCCGCGTCCGTTCCTCCCCTGGAAACCGTCCTTCAGCTCCACCTTCAGGAGGATGGGCCGGTGGCCGGGGTGGGCGTCGTGCCAGCTCTCCATGTCCGCGAGGCAGCCCGCGAAGCTCTGGTTGCGCGATTTGGTGCGCAATTCGGCCGGAGTCGCGGCGTTCTCGCAGTTGTTGTCGTTCCCGACCGGGTTGCTGTGCGAGACCCGCCAGCCGCTGCCGAACACATTGGTCCACACGTCGAGTTCGAGCATCCCGGCGCCGGAGTCGAGCGCGTCGGCGAAGTACGGGTACTTCGACTTCTCGTAGGCGTTGTGGACGCCGACGCCGGTGGTGGAGGCGTACGGCGACTGCGGAGCCGGATCGGCGGCGGCGGGGGCGGTGCCGTTCGCGGACCCGGCGGTGCCGAGCGCCAGCGCGACCGTCGCCGCGACCGCTGTGACCGTCGTGGCAAGACCTGTCCCTGTACGTGCCCTCATACCGGCCGTCCCTCCACCGCTGCGGTCAAGTCCCCGGAAACGTATGGGATTTGTGTGTCGGAAGGGAAGACGGCGGCTTACGGGCAGGGAGAGATATCCAGCCGTGCGGCCATGCGGGAGAGGGCGGGGGGTGCGGCGTGTCCGCTACTGTCTGCGCCCGTTATGGATCAACGTACGCAGAGATCCACCCGCTCGTAGAACCCGTGGAAACTGATCTGCCCCCCCGCAGAAAGGGATCAGCCCTCATGGCCCTCACACTCTCCCGCATCTCCCGCACGCGTCTCGCCGTGACCGCGGCCGCCACCGCGGTCCTCGCGGTCGGCGCCCCGGCCGCGTACGCCTCGCTCGACACGGACACGCGCGCGTCCGGCACGACCACCACGACACAGGTGTCGCGCGGTGACGCCTATACGGAGACCCGCCTCCTCTTCGGTACCGAACGCCCGGACGGCGGACCCGACGTGACGGACAAGCAGTTCATGAAGTTCATCGACGTCGAGGTGACACCGTCGTTCCCCGACGGGCTCACGGTGCAGGACGGCCGCGGCCAGTGGCGGGACTCGAACGGCAAGATCGAGCGCGAGCGTTCGTACGAGCTGATCCTGCTGTATCCGACGTCGCAGGCACACAAGCGCGACGCGCTGATCGAGGACATCCGCAAGGACTACGTGAAGGAGTACGCGCAGGATTCGGTGGCGCGGCTCGACGACAGGGTGCGGGTGGACTTCTGAGCCGCGCCCGGTCCGGCCGGGCGGGCGGTCAGGCCACCGTGGTGAGCTCCGCGAGCAGTGCGTCGATGCGCTCGGCGTGGCGCCGCGGCAGGCGTCCCGTGTCGTCGACGTGCACGGCGCAGGCGGTCGTGGTGTCGACGAGGCTTTCGAGGGTGGCCGCCACCTTCTCCGAGCCCGCGGAGTGCCGCGCGAGGGTCGGGAGTTCGGCTGCCGCCACGTCGATCGCGGCGCGGGCCTCGGCCAGCGTCCGGTAGGCGTCGCGGCGCAGGGCCCAGCGGGCGGCGCGGTGCTCGGCGCCCGCTCGGCCGCCCTCGTGGGCGCCGTCGTGGGCGCCGTCGTGGGCGCCGCTCAGGACGTGGCGCAGGTAGGCGTGCGCGGAGTCGCGGGCGGCGGAGAGCCGGTCCTGTACGCGGCCGCCGCGCTGCACCGGCCACGGCAGGTGCCCGACGAGCAGGACGATCCCGCAGGCCAGCAGGGTCTCGCCGATCCGCCCCACAGAGGCCTGCGGCTCCCCGCCCACCATGACGAGGGCGAGGACAAGGACCGTGACGACGGCGGTCTGGGCGGCGAAGTGCCGGGTGGCGACGGGGATCAGCGCACCGCACACGGCGACGACGGCGACGAGCCCGGCGGGCCGCGGCAGCAGGGCGGCGAGCCCCGCGAAGAGGACCGCGCCCAGGACGGTGCCGAGGGCGCGGCACAGGACGCGGGATACCAGCGGCCCGAGGTCGGGCTTGACCAGGAAGACAGTGGTGGCGGGCAGCCAGTACCAGTGCGGGTGGTGCAGGGCCTGTGCGACGGCGGCGCTCACCCCGAAGCAGAGCGCGACCCGCACGCCGTACTCGCGTCCGCCGGGCCCGGCCGCCGTGCGCAGTACGCCGACGGGTCCGCGGCGGCGGCCGTGCGGGGGCCTCGCGGTGCCGCTGTCGGAGGCCTCGGCGGCGTGCAGCAGCGCGTCGTCGAGGGCGCGGAGCCCGGCGCCGGAGCGGGCGGGCGCGGGCAGCGGGCCGCAGGGAACGCCGTCGCGGATGGCGGCGGCGAGACGGCGGGGGCCCTCCCCCGCGCGCTCGGGCAGCGGCACACCGGCCCAGGCGAGCGCGGTCGCCGCCTCGCCGAGCGGCAGTGCGGCGAGGTACTGCGCGTGCAGGCGCCGCTCGGCGGCCGAGCTGGCGTGCCGGCGCAGGCGCGGCCCGGATAGGGCGTCCTGCGCCTGGTCGAGCGCGGCGGTGAGGGCGGCGCGGCGGTCGGTCGCCCGGGAGGTGCCGACGGCATCGAGCAGCGCGGCGACGGCTTCGTACACGGCGGAGACGGCAGCGCGCTCTCCGTCAAGGCGATAGGGCCGAGCGGCACCGCCGAGACAACCCGTGCGCGGCGAGGGCAGCAGCAGCCTCAGCAGGATGAGCCACGCGGCCCCGGCGAGGAAGAAGAGCGCCCGCTGCCAGCCGGGCTCCGGCAAGGGCATCCCGGCCCCGATGGCGGCGACGACGAGCAGCTGCGTACCGCCGGCGGAGGCAACGGGCCCGACAGCACTGAAGGCACCGGCGACCAGCCCGAGCACCGCGAACAGAAGAGGCAGCAGCCACGCGCCTCCGACGGCTTCGGCGACGTACGCCCCGAAGACCATGCCGCCCGCCCCCGCGAGCGCGGGCACCCCGAGCCGCCGCACGGCGACGCGCCGCCCGCCGGGCCGGTCGTTGAACCCGGCAAGCATGGCCCCGAGCGCGGCCACCACCCCGAGCGACACCCGCCCGGCAACCACGCCCGCGCACAACAGCGGCCCCGCGGCCAGGGCACCCCGCACCACGGAGTGCCACGGAACAGGCCCACGCTGCGTACGCAGGGCATGGCCGAGCCAGGGCGGAAGGGAAGCTGCGCGCGGGATCACCGGACTCACTTGCTCCTGTCGTCATCGGAACGGGTACGTACCGCCGGACGACATCGGCCTGGGCTTGTGATCAAGCGTAAACGGTGGTTCGGGAGGGGAAGGGACGGGCGTATTTCGGGGATGTGACGTTTGGTGGGCGTTTCGTGAATGCCACACGAGCGGTCCGAGGGCCGACACCGCGGCCACAGCCCGGATGAGGCGCGCCGAATTTACCCGGCGCCAACCCAACTAATAAGCAACGAGGCCTAGTTGTCCGGCATATACCCCGTCACCATACATACATGAACAGCGGCGCCGGAACGATGCCCTCACCCCCACCGCCTCCGCCATTGCCGCCGGTAAAACGGCGCAACACGGTGCTCAGGCTCTACGACGCGCCCCTCCACCGGGACTGGGCAGCCTGGACGACGGCGTTCATGGCGGGGATGACGGCTTTCGCCATCGGCACGAGCGAGGATCCACGCGGTATGCCCGCGTGGCTCGACACCTTGCTGGCGACCATCACGTTCACGGTTCTGTTCGGCATGGTGCCGGCGTGGTTCCGTCTCCTGATCAGGCGGCGAAGATGGCGTACGCACAAGAGCAGCCCTCCCCCGGCGCCGCTGCGCCCCGTCCCGCCTCCCGTGACTCAGGAGAACCGCTCCCCGTCTCCCCCGGTCGAAGGAACGCGGCCCCCGCCACCGCGCAGAGCGGACCGGGACACCCTGAACCGCGTCCAGGGATCCCTGGTTCTGACACACGCACGGCAGACGCTGCCGCACCCCGTCGCCCGCGCCATCCGCGCGCTCCAGCAGGCGGACACCTCCAGAGACCGGTACGAAGCGATGCTTGACGCCGCCGAGGGTCTCGCCCTCACCGTATGCGTCACGGCGGCCGCACTCGTTCACGAGCCGGGAACGGACTCGGGTCTCCGCCTGCTGTCGGGGCTGCGCAGCGCCTACCTCGCGACGGGCACCACGTTCGGTACCTGGACGGCGGGGCTCGACCAGGTCTGCGCTCTTGCTGCGGAGCATGAACAATTGCCCGTGGGATTCTCCACAGGTGTGGTCGGCATGGTCGACGATCTCAAGGCACTGAAGAGCGAACGCAATCGCACCGCTCACGGCGACAAACCGCTCAGTCAGCCCGAGGCCTCTCTGCGCGTGGCAGAGTGCGGAGCATTCCTCGAACACGCTCTCGCCTCAGCTCGGTTCCTGGAGGAATTGCCCTGGCTGTGCATCGCGACGTGCGACTACCGGCAGAGAACTCGGTCCTTCCACGTCGTGGCGCGGAATGCCACGGGCGACCACCCGGTTTTCGAACGCCAGACGTATGAATGGAGCGAGCCGGTCACCGCGGACGCGTTCTACCTGCTCACGACGGAAGGCTGCGTGCCGCTGTCCCCGTTCGTCACGTACACGTTCTGTCCGCAATGCAGGCAGACCGAGACCTGCTACACCTCACGCGTCCCGAAGCGCGAAAGCCACGCGACGGTCAAGAGCTTCAGCCGAGGCCACGAAATCCCCGTATCTGATCTTGGCGACGAAATCCGAGCCCTGCCGAGCCGACGCTGACCACTGCCCCGCTGATCAACTCACTCGGCATGACGACGAACGTAGGCTCCAACCCTACGTTCGTGATACCGACAGCGCCGACAATTCGCTGGCGAGCAAGCACACACGGACCGCAGGCTGACAGGCATGAACCGCACCGACACCGCCGTCGCCGTCAGTACCGCACCGCCCACCCACCAGATCCGCGCCCTGCACACGGAGTCGACCGTCACTGTCTACCAGGCGTACGCCCCCGGGATCGCGGGCCCCGCGGCCCGTACCGGTCGCTTCCCGGACGCCTGGAAGCGGGATCGCATGACGTGGATCAAGCCGTCCTTCCTCTGGATGATGTACCGCTGCGGCTGGGCCACCAAGGAAGGGCAGGAGAACGTTCTCGCGGTGGAGATAGACCGCGAAGGCTTCGAGTGGGCGCTCCGCCACGCGTGCCTGTCGCACTATGCGCGCGGCGTGCACCCCGATCAGGCTTCCTGGAAGCGGGGCTTGAGGCGTGCGCCGACCCGGGTCCAGTGGGACCCAGAACGCGATCTGCACCTGAACCCGCTCCCCTACCGCTCCCTCCAGCTGGGCCTGGCGGGCGACGCCGCGCGGCGTTACGCGGACGAGTGGACGGTCGCGATCACCAACGTCACCGAGCAGGCCAAGGCGATCCACAGCCTCGTACGCGAGAACGACCTCGCGATCGCCGAAACCTTGCTCCCCGAGGAGCGCCCCTACCCGGCGGGGGACGACCTGCTCACTCACCTGAGTGCATGACACACGGCCACCAGACCGCAACACTCTCCCATCGGAGAGCGTCATGTCTCAATGCCGACAGCGGCGCGGGTTACCCCTCAGGCATAGGCACCAAACCTCAACCGACGCCGGCGCCAAACCTCACAGGCTCCCCGAGGACAGTCCGTGCGCCCTCCAAGTCCGCAAACCGGGCCGCCAGAGTGGCTTGGGCCAAGCGCGGTGGCAGCGCTTCGGCGAACTTGAGTCCCTTTACAGCGCGTTCATCGATATCTGGGAGGCAGAGCTGCGGCAGCGCATCTGTAGCGGCCTGCTTCCGAGTCCGCGGGTTGGTGTCTTCCCTCAACCGAATCCAACAGTCGTTGGCCCGTTGTGAAGGAGAGGCAATGGCTCCGAGGGACGCCGCGAGCGTGGCATTTGCTCGGTGTCCCGCCCAGGTCCACCACTGCAGGTAGCCCCCAGAACCGCGGATTACCACCGTGCCACCAGGATGAACGTGTTCCAAGAAATGCTCTCTTGCCTCTGCCAGGGCCTTATCGGCGCGCCTGGTGAGGGTCACATCCGGGTCAGCCCCGAGCAGGACCTCACGCACGGCTCGGGTCAGCTCGAATGACGTCACCCGCTCGAATCCGAACCCACTCCACTTGGCCTTTCCTCCCCCCTCGACTGGTTCCACAAAACAGCGCTTCCGCTGCCAGTCGATATAAGTGACCAGCCAACTCCGACCGGCCAGAAGCAGCTTGCGCGGTCCTTCGACGCTCTCCGTGAGCAGGTCCGGGTCAGTCTTTCCGATCTCGGTGCGCCCCTGCATCACGGTGAACTGAGGTGGTGCAGTGAACACTGCGGTGAGACCCATGAAATGCCGGTGCCCGAATCGGCGCTCAGCTTCGGGGCCGACGAACAGCATGCCGGCGTCCTGGTCCAGATACCCCTCGCTGACAAGGTGTCGCACGATCGGCTCGGCGGCTGCCCCTGCGAAAGGCCCGAAACCGTTCCACCACTCTGCCCAGAGCTGGTCACCAACCTGATGCTCCTGCAGACAGAGAGCGATGATCTGCTGGGCCACGATGTGCCGTGGTTCGGGCGGAGCCGTGACCGGTTCCACCCAGCCCTTCGACCACTGCACCAAGAGCGCAGCCGCAGCTAAAAGCCCGTCCCGGCTCAAGGCCAGAAACAGGCAGTTGCGCATGGTGTCCGTCCTGCGCCCAGTACGTCCCAGACGCTGCAGGAAGGAGGCAACCGTGGCCGGCGCGTCGAGCTGAATCACTCGATCCAAGTCGCCTACGTCGATGCCCAGTTCCAGCGTGCTCGTCGAGACGATGACACAGTCCCGGGCCTCAGCGAACGCTTCTTCTGCACGCCGCCGCTCGTCCACCGACAGTGAGGCATGCGAGAGATACGTCGCAACACCCCTCAGACGCAGCTTCTCGCCCAGCTCCTCGACCAACCTCCTTGACTCACAAAATACGAGGCGCTTCTCGCCACGGTGAAGGGAAGCAATGACGGTGGCGGCGTTCTCGACCGAACCGACGTAATCGAGTTGGATATCTGCGGCGGGCGGCGCCACACTCCGGTTCACAGGAGTCTCGTCAAGATGCGGTGCAACGACCCGGGAAGGCCGTTGTCCGGCTGCGGCGCCCTGCAGCCAGTTCAGAAGTTCGGCCGGATTGCCCACCGTCGCGGAAAGGCCGATCCGCTGCACCGGACGCCCGACGGTCTTCTGCAGTCGTTCAAGCACTGCGAGCAGATGCCAGCCCCGGTCATCGCCTGCGAAAGCATGGACCTCGTCAATGACAACAGTGCGCAGTCCCGCGAAGAACGCCTTGTGGTCTGTGTGCGTGCTGACCAGCATGGCCTCCAGGGACTCCGGCGTGGTCAGCAGGATGTCCGGCCGCTCGGCCAGGATCCGTTTTCTCCTTGAGGCCGCAACATCACCGTGCCACAGCGCCGCCGAACGCCCAAGCCACCCGCTGTACGTCTCGAGCCGTGGCAGCAGGTTATTGAGTAGCGCTTTTAGCGGGCACACGTACACCACCGAAGTGCCGGTCCAGCGCTCAGCCGTCATTCTCGACAGCAGCGGAAAGCTGGCTGCTTCTGTCTTGCCACCTGCAGTCGGTGCCAGCAACACGGCATCCTCACCTGCCATGACGGGCCCGATCGCCGATTCCTGCAGGGGGCGCAATCCGCGCCAGCCCAGGGAGTTGACGATGTGATGGGCCAGGACTGGATCGAGGTCGGCGAAACCGCTCACGGCAGTTCCAGTTCGATGTCGTCGGCATTCGACGCGGCTGCATTGCGCTCTACTTCGTTCAGCTCCGTGCTGGAGATGGTCAGCGCGTAGTGCTGACGCGGGTCAAAGTCTGCGAACTCAACGACCCGATCCAGTACGTCCGCGATGAGCTTGCGCAGGAAGAGGCGCGGCGCCACACCGACTTTGCCCCCCAGTCCGCCGGTCACAGCAGTGGCCAGCTCGTCGATGTACGCATCGTCGACGTGCGCCGCGATCCTCTCGGGATGACGGGCTCCGCCTACGTACAAGTCTCTTACGTTCCGGCCGAGTTCGCCCAATCTGGCCAGGTCGAATCCCGTGAGCCGCAGCTGCACCGCCCGAGGGGAATCGAAGCGTGGTTCGGTGGTGAAGTCGGTCGCGAGACGCTGGGCGAGCGGGGCCAGTCGCTGGGCTCCCTGTTGACCGTCGTAGAAGGCGGGCGTGCCCGTGATGACGAGGAACAGGCCGGGAAAGCGGCCGGCGTCGATCTCATCGAGCAGCTGCCGCAGTGCGTTGAGGCCCTTCTCTCGTACGTCCCCACGTACCCGCTGGAGTGTCTCAATCTCGTCCAGGACCACCAGCAGGCCGGGATGACCGCAGTCCCGCAGAACCGTCAGCAGACCCTGCAGGAACCCCAGGGCGGCGAAGTGGTCGAGGTCGCCGCGGACGCCGGCTGACCGCCGCGCGGAGGCTGCGACTGATTTTTGGCCGCCCAGCCAGGCAATGAGTGCCTCCGCAGTGGCAGCGTCACCCTCCGTGCGCGCCTTGTGGTATCCGCGCAGTGCCGCAGCAAACGCGGGCGTGGTGCGCGCGACTTCAGCCAGGCGCTGCTCCATGAGGGCGTCAACGGCCTCCGCCAATGCCTTCTCGTCGTCGTCCGCCACCTCGCCCGCGTCGAGGATCTCCTCCTCCAGCGTGTAGAACCACGAGTCCACGACGGCTCGCAGCGCGCTCGGCTGGTGCGTGGCGGTGGCCAGCCGCTCGGTAAGCCGCCGGTAGACAGTCTCAAGCCGATGCAGTGGTGTCTCCGTCTCGGAGATCTGCACCTCCGCCGTCGCAAGCCCGGCACGCTTGGCACGCTCGGCCAACCACCGGGCGAAGAACGTCTTGCCGGATCCATACTCTCCGCGGATGGCATGGAACGCGGAGCCGCTGCCCGCAACCGTGGCAATGTCGTCGTCGAGGGCTCCGGTGAACCGGCCCAGCCCCACAGCGAACAGGTCGAGCCCTGCCTGGGGAACAGTGCCGCGCCTCAGTGCATCGATCACCTCACGGCGGCGTGCCGCACTTACCTCAGTGACGCCACTCACTGCTCCTCCGTTCCGAACTGCTCTTTCAGGAGGAGCACGTTCAGCTCGACGGTCCGGCCGGCCTCCACCAGATTGATCACGCCATAGCCTTCGACATTCAGCAACCGCTGCACCACGGTGACGAAGATTTCTGCGTTCCGCTGCGACCGCCCTGTCGCTGCGGCAGCCGCTGCCGCGACAGCATCTGGGGTGAGTTTGCCGCCGATCTCCGCGAGCGCGTCGATGACGGCCGCGACCGCCTTGACGTCCGGCGGGCGCCGTACGAAGGCCTTCTGCGCTTTGTACCGTTCGGAGCGGACCACCCGGTCGCCGAGCGTCGAAGGCTCTTGCGCCACCTCTGCAGCCGCGAACAGCCCTTCGCCGTCCTGCGCCGACGATCGCCGACGGCTCGTCTTGCGCACGGGTTCGCCCGGCGGCTCCTCAACTGCTCGGGCTTCTACACGCGTGTGCCACCACGCCGGCACTACCTGCTCGCTGGGCAGTACGGTCCAGCTCGCCGGTTTGAGGTCCTGCGAAGGCACCAGCACGATGACAGGCACAGTCACCTCCGCAGGCGATGCCCCGCCGTGGTAACCGGCCTTCCGCGGCGTATAACGGATCTCCTCACGCCACGGCGCGACGATGGTTCCGTCGCCTTCCAGTACACGCGGACCGCTCAACTCGACTTCACCGTCAGATGCCTCCCCGGTACGCCATCTGGCGCGCTTCGCTCCGGGAGCATCTGTCGGGCCTTGGCCTGGCTCGGAGCGGTCGAGCACGTGCCCGTGATCGGAGACAAGAACCAATGGTCTGCCGTAGCCACGAGCCGCGTTGAACAGATCCAGGAGGTGACTGATGTCCCGTAGCCGCCATGTGGTCTGCTCCCCTTCCTGCCCGTGATCGAGTGCATCGTCGATGGTGTTGAGCACCACACCGACCGCGCTGTCGCCGGCGAGTGCTTCCAGTAGCTCGGGAGCAAGCCGGTGCCCCTCCGCTCCACCGATCTGCCCCTTGTGGAAGAGAACCCCGGTGCGACGGTGCCTCTGCCAGAACGCCGCGAAGCCGCTTGCCTCGACCGCTTGTCCTCCCGCGGTCGACTGCCCGCTCAGCAATGAGGCCCGGCTGATGGTGGTGACCGACGGCACCATGGACACTGCTGCCAGCCTCCGAGCCGTGGAATCGGACTGCTTGGGCACCACTTCCGTCCACACCCGCCGGTCGATCTCGTCGCTCAGTTGCGCCGCGACCGCCGCGCTCATCCCGTCCAGCACCAGCACCAGCGGCGGCGCCTGCGCCGCGAGCGGTACGACGAGCTTTGCCAGTACGTCCTCAATGAGCAGTGCACCGCCGGGCGACGCAGTCGCCGCCGTCCTTGTCCACGCAGCGAACCGATTTCCGAACTGCTCGTCCAGGGCGCCGCGCCTCTCACGCGCCAGAGCGATCAGCCGGTGGTATGCCTGCCCCACCACCGGATCCCCTATGGGGTCACCGGCAGACAGAACAGCCAATGCCCGGTCGGCCCAGCCCCATTGGGCGACGTTCTCGCTGACTGCTTGTGCGACCGACTCCACAGCGGAAGTCTGCTCGCTCAGCCACCGCACGAGCCTTACGGCCATGCGTGCCGCATCGCAGCTCGCCGGGTGCAGGCATGCCAGCTGGTGAGCGAGTACCTGTCCAAGTTTGGCTTCCGCGTCAGGCACGGACCCGTCCAGGGCGGCGGCGAGGTCGCGAAGCCGGGTCCTCATCCCTGATGGCAGGAGGGGGTCGGCTCGCAGCGCCTGATGGAGCCCTGCGGTGACGGCCAGCTCGTCGGCACGGTCCAATACCGCGTAAACACGCTCGCGCGCTTCTGCCCCGAGGGCGCTGTTGCCCTCGGCCTGGGCGATCCAGCGGGCGAGGGTCCCCGTGACGGCGTCGGTGAAAGGCGGAAGGTCGTCGGACGATCGGAGTGTGGCCCCGAAAAGGCCGCCCAGTGCAAAGGTCGCCCCTGTAGGTGCGTGGGGGGAACTGAGTACGGAGCCCAGCACACCGAGCGCCATGGCGTCCTGTCCACGACCATCGGCGACGAGAGCCAGCAGCGTGGGAGCGGCAGCGCCGACGATCTCGGTGAGCCACACCGTGAGTCCCGCGCGCTCCGCCTCCGGCAGTTCGGCGAACCGCGCGGGGCCCGCCGTCGTACGGGACCAGGCAAGGAGCGCGTCGGCGTCCAAGTCCAATGGGCCTTCGCCCTCGGAGACGGAGAGATGCAACCGCTCGGCGACGAGAGCCCGGACAGCGGCGTCCCGTGTGAGTACCGCTCCACCACGCGGCCACCCTTGTGCGGGCTCGGCTTCCAGCAACGCGTCGAGCAGCCAAGTCTCGCGGTACATACGTGGATCGAGGTCAGTGGCGCCGAACAGCTGCTTGACGATCTCCACCCGGTCGACGCCCAGGGTTCGCCGTCCGACCGCATGAGCCCGGATGTCCCATCCCAGCTGTGTCACGGACACACCGCTCGCGATCACCAACAACCGGTCCCCGTCCTCTGCCGCCAGGTGCCGCTGCCAAGCCTCGACGATGCCGAGAACCGAGTCCTCGGCGCTGACGTGCACTCGGCGCTGGACGCCGTCCACACGCGCCGTGAAATCAGTCGGCGCCGAGTCGTCATAACGGGCGTTGACCAGGACCAGCCGGCGGTCGCGTGCCCGCCGCAGCTCTGTGTCGAGTAGTGCTTCGATGATCCGCCGGTTGACGAGCGGCCGCTCTGCCATCAGTGCTGTGCCTCAGTGTCCGAAGCTTCGGCATCCCCGTCCTTGGGCACGGCATGCCAGGTGACCTGCACCGTCATCCCCGGGTGGGCTGCGGAGTAGGCGAGGATGTCGTCCCACAGGCTGTTCAGCTCGTTCTCGAGGTGAGTCGGCTCCAAGTGTACGGAGCGGGAATGGGCCGCATGAGAGGCGCCGCCTCCTTTCTGTTCCTGCTGCCTGGGTGTGACTGCGGGATCCACCAAGGTGACGTCGTCCGCCGTACGCTGACGAGTCTCCGGCGGAGTGATCGGTTCCGCCACCTGCGCAAGCGTGGCCGCGTCCCGTACAAGAGCCACAGCCTTGCCGCGAATGCCGTCCAGGATCGGCACGAGTGACCGCTCGAATTCGCTCTCCGCCGCAGCCCGGGCAACCTCCTCGAGGAGCCGATCAGCGCGTTCTCCGATGCTGTCCTGACGCCCGGCGAATCCCTGCACGCTCTCCAGCAGCGCCCAGTCGGCGCCGTCCAGCGCTGCCAGTACCTCGGGAGCGGAACTGATCGCGACTGCGAGTACTTCGTCACTGACGTCGTACGACACCGCGGCCAGCTCCCGCACGAGAGCGGTCGCATCCCGGTGGCGGCCCAGGCGGGCCAGCAGGTCCGCGGCATGCCGCCCGGACCGGACCCGCGCGCTTGCGGCCGGGTCGATTCCCAGGGCTGCGGCGTGCCTGCCGAGGGAGGTGCGAACAGCGTTGACCGGTTGCTCAAGCGCTTCGGTCTTGTCGCGCGTACGGGCATAGAGCTTGCTGACGTTGCCCACCGAGAGGTGGTGCTGGACAGGCAGCCCGAAGATCTTCGCCGCCCGCTCACGGGCCGTTGCGTACTCCTCTTCGCTCGGCAGCTCCTGTGCCCGCAGCCCGATGCCCGATCCGATGCGCTCCAGCTCGGGCGGCTGGGGCAGGGGGCTGCCGTGGTACAGCCAAGCCCTGCCGTCAAGAAGCGCGTAAGTCGCAATGATCAGGCTGCTGATGTTCTTGTCGAGCCCGCTCCAGCCGAGGTCCTTGACGATCCACTGACGGATCTCATCGGCAGCAAGATCCTCTTCCCCCGGACGATGCTGACTCGCGCACTGGTTGATCCGGCCACGCCAGTCGTTACGCAGCACGAGGGGGCCGTCGTGGACCTGACCGAGTTCCAGCGGTTCGACGATCTTCTTCACGATCTTGAGGTGGTGGCTGTCGACCTCTACGCGCTTCCCGCCGTCGTCCATGGCCCGGGTGATCCAAGTGAGTGCGGTCTTCAGCTCCGACAGGGCCACCGCCTTGCGCTCCCGGGCCCGATCGAAGTCCGGGTGCTTCGGGTACAACGCACCGAAGACGCCGTCGGCCAGGTGAAGCATGTTGTCCTGGAACGACTTGGCACCCTGCAGCTGGGGCCTGCCGTATTCCGGCAGCAGAGACAGGACGTGCACCCCTCCGTCGACCTCGACGGAGAAACTACTCTCCTCTGCCTTGGCGATGCCGTACAGCTGGCCGAGCGTCGCCGAGAGCTGGGTGGTAAGCGTGTCCCGCTGCGCTGCGAGCTGGTGTCGGACGCGAACCCGGTCGTCCGACGCGAGATGCCCGGCATAGTCGTCGAGCCGGTCTCGCTCGAGGAGATAGTTGATCTTGATGAGCCGGCCGAGCTGGGCGTTCTTCTGTTCCGAGAAGAAGGAAGGCAGCCAGACAAGCGTCGGGGCCATGAGCCCCTCGGCACGCAGCTCGTCGATGCGCCGCGCGTCATCGCTGGGCCAGTGCTGACCGTCATCGAAGGGGTAGTCAAGGATGAACCGGACTCGCCCGTCAACACCTGGCCTGAACTGCTCGCTGGGCAGCTGCACGCTGTCTCGTACGTTCTCGAAGACGAACTCGGCGGTACGCCGCGTCCCCTTCCAGACGACCTCGTGCTCGCAGACGAACGCACCGGTGTCCTTCAGCCCCAGCGCCTTCCACAACTGGTCCCTGACCCAGATCCGCCGGGCTCCGGTGCGGTCCTCGTCGGCGACCATGTCGAGGAGCGGCTCGATGTCGAGGTCGGACAGGTGGAGAGTGAAGACCGGGTCCTGCTCGCCATCGGCCCGGATCTCGCCGAACTCGGCCTGTAGTTCGCGCAGTCGGCCCACCACCATCGATCCCGGCGCGACGGTGCGTGAGCGGATCGATCCGTGGTTGAGGGCCGCGAGACGGGTACCGGTCAGCCGGGTGAGCGCGGGCACATCAGGGGCGAGAGCGGCGAGCAGCAGCGTCTTGACGAAGCGCTCGTCGGCGATGAACTTCTCATGGGTCTCGGATCCGTACTTCTCGAGCAGGTAAGCCCGCACCTTCGCGTGGAAGTTCTGCGCAGCTTCCGCCTCGTTGCGCAGCCGGTCCGTGAATGCTTCGCCGGTTCCGTCCGACAGCACGTCCCACAGGTCACCGAGCGGGATCAGCTGGCCGAGCTGGAAGTCGGACCGGCGTCGGCGCAGCATCTCCTGCAGCAACTTCAGACCGGTCCGCTCACGCTGCAAGGCACCCGAAAGCGCGACGAGCACGTTCAGGAGCGCGGGAGAGAGCGGATACACGGCACGGAAGTCGGCCCAGTCCGCGCGCGTGGCGCCGTTGGCGTCCAGCAGCACATCCTTGACCTGAGCGTTCGTGGACTCGATCGCACTGAACGCGCCGTCGAGCGCGGCACGCGCCTCGTTGTTCTTCGGCTTGAGGATCCGCTCCTTGATGATCTCCGGAAGGTTGCGGTCCTCGAGACTGATCACGTCGAAGCGTCCGGCGAGGTACTCGACCTGCTGCTCCAGGTTCTTCACGTCGGCGCCCACGACGTCCGCGCCGACAAGCTGGGAGAGGTCTCGCTGCCGGGAGATGAAGGACACGATCGGCAGCGGCCGCGCGCTGTCACCGGACTCGATCAGCTTGACGAGCTTGCTGACTTCCGAGTTGACCTTCTCGCGGTTCGACATGTGAGCCTGCAGCCACAGGATCAGTTCGTCGAGGAACAGCACGATGCCGTCGTATCCGAGCGACTTCGCATGCCGGCTGATGACGGCGAGCCCGTTCTCCAGCGGCAGGAATGCCTGTGCGTCGCCACGGGCACCCTGCGCATAAGAGGACATGGGCCCCGTGAGGAGCGCGGAGACCAGCCGGTCGCGCAGCGCGTCCCCGGCGGGCGCGGCGAAGGCCCGGTCCAGCTCACCCGCGGTCCAGCCCGTTCCCGCCCCGTCGATCACGTCGAGATCGTCAAGGTCGCCGCCCGCGCCCCCGGCCCCTTCCGCCGTGCCAGGCAGCAACCTGACGAACGCCTCGTCCCCGATACTTGCCCGCAGGTTCGAGGCATCGGCGAGCATCGCGTCGGCACGGTACACGGGCGGCGTCGGCGCCCCCGGATGCAGCCTGCGCACCGCGGCGACGTATCCGCCGAGCAACGCCGAGTCCAGGTCGGTGGAGCCGACGAGGTGGTACGGCACCATGAGGAATTTCTTGCCGCGCAGCCAGTCGTCGTGCTCGGCGATCACTTCCTGCAGGCGCGGCTTCGCACGCGCGGACGGCTCGTTGTTCAGGACGGCGTGCAGGACGGTGAGGAAGTGGCTCTTACCGGACCCGAACGACCCGTGCAGATACGCGGCGTGCGAGTTCCCGCTGCGCACCGCCGCCCGAACCATTCCGAGCGCCCGGCCGAAGGCCTGATTGAGCTGGTCCGTGACCACATACTCGGCGACTCGCGCATCAGTCTCGGTGAAGCCGCCTGTCAGCTCCACCTTGAAATCGCCGGCGTGGACGTCTTCCTTGATGTCGATGACATCTCGCAGGAAGAGATCGGTCGTGGACATCAGCAGCTCTCGTTCCCTCGGTCAGCGGTTCACACGATCCGCACAGCGCGTACGTCTCCCCAATCTTGCCAGCCGCGAGCGGGTGCCGACCTGCGCATTCGAACATCGCTGCCGTGAGAACCGATGTCACGCCCCGACGACGGGAAGCTCTTCCCGGTGGTCCCAGGAAAAGGTCCCGTCAGGTTCGAGCCGGGCTTCTCCCCAGTGGATGGCATGAACGCCGTTCTCCGGATCGCACGTGAAGAAGACGGAGACGAGTTTCGCCGTACGGCCGAGTTCTTCGAATGCCTCGTGAAGCCGGTCGTATTCCTCAGTGGTGTACTCGTCTGCAGGGAAGATGGCGTCCTGTTCCTCGGGCCCGTGCGCGCCGAACAGCCTGCGCCGCACCTCCGACGCGTCCTTCATCCGGGCCTGCTCCACGGGGACTGGGCGGCTGTCGTACTTGAAGGGGAAGAGCACGTGGTCGTTGATGACCGCGTAGTCCTTGCCTCGGAGCGACCTGACAATACTGTTCAGCGTCTCGGCCTCCTGCGCGAGTTCCTCGCGCACCGCATCGCCGAGAGTGTGGCCGTACGACGACCCTGGACGCTTCAGGATGCCTTGTATCCCGCTTGAGCCCGTAGGTGTGCACGGTTCAGCCGCTCAGGTACGGCAGCGGTCAGCCGTGCCGCGTCCTTGCCGAACTTTTTCCTCGCCCAGCCGGAAGGGGCCACACTCCCCCTGCTCCCGTGCCTGTCCCTGTCTCCCGACTCCATCATATCGCCCTCCCCGTCTCACACCCCGCCGCTCTCTGTGTGACAGGCAGGTGAAGTGGACACAAGAATGCGAACCGGCCACTGGGCCGCTGCACGGCTACTCTTCGCCGCGCTCCGAGCCTTTCGCGTCGGCGGCGCCGTCGTCAGGATCGGCATCGTCTTTCTGCGAAACGGGCCACAGCGGTCCGCCTTCGAAGCTCTCTCGCAACAGCGGAACGGTCTCTTCAGGGATTCGGAACCCCGTCGCCCATGAGGGCTCCGTCGGCGAACCGTAGATGGTGTGGAGAAGGAAAGGCTCTTCCCCGCTCAGTACTCCTTCGTCCTCCAGCTCCCGGGCAACGGTGCTGACAGGGCGAGTGAACCCCTTGAGCTGCCGGTCCCCCGGGTACTCGGCAAGCTCATAGACCGTCGCCCGATCCACGAATCCGCCGTTGGCCGCAGCCGCGATGATCACCTTGGCCTGGGCTTGGTAACGGATCCGCAGTTCTGAGATGAAGAGGTCGAGCGTGTGCTTCACCCAGCCGCCCTCGGGCGTGTCTTCCTCGCGGTCGGCGCTGCGCAACTGCTCGAGATCGTTGACAGAGTCCTTGTCGACGTGCAGCCCCTCAAGCAAGTCCTCCGCAGTGGTGAGCAGTTCGGCGGGCGTCAGCATATAGAGACGCGCACCAGTGGCATCGCGCATCTCGTTCACGAGTTCCTGCCTGGGCCGCGCCGGGATGTCCCCGTCGCGCTGGGTCCACCAGTCCTTCTTCACATCCCCCGTGACGAGAAGAACATCGCACGCCCGCCGCTCTGCTTCCTGCAGGAGCTGCAGCCAGAGCAGATAGTCACCGGCAGCCTGCTCGGGCGGCTTGGTCCTGAAGTCCTCGTAACCGGGCGGGACTTCGTCGCCGGCCCGCTTCTGGGCCTCCTGCACGGCCTTGTCATGGTCGGCCTGTGGAAAGGGCTCACCGATCCGCCCCTTCAGGAGCGGCTCCAGCTCAGCGAGAACCGGATCGGTGTGCGTAGCTGCGGTACCGGACAGCGCGTCGCGCTGCGCTTGCCCGTCGATGATCTCCCGGAGCCCGTCCATCGTCTCGCCCAGGACCTTCAGTCCCTCTTGAATCCGCTGTGTCACGTCTTCGTCGGGCTTCAGGCGAACGTCTTTGACCCAGCGGTCAACCGCGTCCCCGACTGACCTCCGCACCCGGTCAAGGGCAACACTGGCTTCCTTCGCCTTGGTGCTGTGGTGGTGGCGCACGGACTTGGACTCGCGATTGCGCCAGAACTCGGTGAGCACCTGGTGCGGCACCCATAGCCGGTCGCGCAGCTTGTCCAGGACAGCGAGAGTGTCGAGGCGCGTCCGCTCGTTGGAGCGGTAGAGGTTCAGGAGCACGTTCGTGTCGAGGACGACCATGCCCGTCTGAAACACCCGTTCGTAGTCCCTGGGCAGTGGACTGCGGTGGGCTTCCACACAGTCGAAGATGCCTCGTTCTGGGGCATCTTGCTCCGGCTGACCGTCGGTCGGTCCTGCGTACGACATGGTGTGTACTGCTCCCCCTGCGCGACCCCGTAGCTTCTCTGGGCGTGCAGGAATTCTTGCAGCTCGGAGGCCACTCTGGCGAGGGTCGAGTATCAGCCAACTCCCATTCGCCATCGGCCTCGTTAGTCACTGCCTACCCCGCTCCGCCTTCACCGGAACAGACTCAAGGATCGCTGAAATGCCGCGTACGCTACGCCAGCCACGAAGGAGTTCTCCCGGGCTGATCCCGCCGCCCCGGAACGGCTCCGCTCCATCGCCGGCGACAGATGAGACAGCAGCGGCAGCACTACCCGCCGAGCCGTTCAATCGGCGAGTGGAGGTACTGGTCGCGATCATCGACGCACCGGACGAGACCGGCCTGGCCGCCCAACTGCTCGAGGGACGCGGCTGGACCGTCCGGCCGTGGGAGGCACCGAATCCCGAATCGATCGGTACCGGTAGACGTGGCCTGCTCGTGGAAGTCCGGCTGTACGGCGCACGATTCGGTGCGGTGCAAGCTGCTGTCGGCGAGATCGAAAACCTTGCCCGTCGGCACCAGGCGGGCATGTGGGTCGTGGACGCGGCGCTCATCGAGCACGATCTCGAGCACGACTACCGGACGGTGTTTCACGCGCGCGAGAGGGACACGGACGCACCGACGCGACTGTTCAGTCTGCGGGCCGTCCTCAAGTCCATGACCGCCCTCCGTATCGTCAAACAGCCTGGACGGCCAGACGTTCAGGCTGTCGCCGACCGGCTGCAACATGGAGCGCTCACAGGACGCCCGTATGACCCGGAGAGGCTCCGACTCCACATTCCGACAGGCATGGAGGGGCGAGACACCGATGCCTCACCGCCCGACCAGAACCCGTCCAAGTGGCGCATCGTTCTACCATTTATGTCAGGCATGATCCTCGCCCTGGCCTGCGGATACGCTCTCACCGCGTTTGATGGTTTGCGCCTCCTCCTTCCGCTCCTCATGGCCATGGCGCTCACGTGGCCCGTAGGCCGCGCGATCCTCGGCACTCGCGTGCACCGGCCTGTTCGGGTCCAACTTGCCTGGGGCGCGTCGGCAGTCGGGATGATGACGGCCTTCGGCTTCATGCTGGCCGTCACTGCGCCCGGACCGCCTGCAGAGGTGGCGCGTGTCGTGACGTACGCCGCGATGGGAGGCGCGACTCTCGCCTTCGTTCTCTACGGGCTGGCATACGCGTTGGTCCACTCCTGGTTCAGCCGGAACGCAAATTGGGCCATCCCTGTACTGGTCCCCGCACTCGCTCTGACCTTGCCGTGGTTCGGCGGCCTGATCCACACCGTGTACCTGAGGACCGGGTTCGATCTCCCCACAGATGCAGCGCCTACGTCGCTCTACTGGCAATATGCCGCTGCTCTCAAACCTATGGGTGTTTCCCTGGCCTTCGCTCTGCTCGTTGTCGCATTCGCCGGTTGGATGCGCCACTACCACCAGTGGGTGCATTCACGGGGCATGGTGAAGGTCGGAGTCCCACTGTTGGCGCTCTTCATCGTCAGCATGTCCATGCTCGCCGGAATGGCCGGTGCGGAGAATGCCGCGGGACGCGCCTGGACGGCCGCCCGAGCCGGGACGACACCGGCGACGTACTTTGGGCTTGAGGGGAGTCTCGTGTGCGTCGAGCCTTTGCAGAAGAAGCCCTCCGTCTTCAACGGCCCACTCGACAGCAAGAAGCCTCTGCTCACCTTCGGGCCCTCCGGAGACCGGGTGTGGCTCTGGGACCCCCGGCGGACGGAGTCACTCTCCGTCCGCCTGGAGGACGTAGTGATCACAGAGTCGACAGGACGCAACTGCCCTTGACTCGCTGCACGCCGCCGCCCGTCACCGAGCCATCGCCGTCACGTTCTCGAGCATCGCGATGAGCTCGAACGGGGGACCGGAGTCGGCCTTCAGAGCCGCCTCCCGGTAGGTCGCGGAGTTCTTCGCGCCGAAACCGTGCCCCGAGTCGATCAGCTCCTGCCGACGGCTGTCCCAAGACGGCCACCTGTCCTTGAGGAAGACTTCCAGAGTGTCCGCGAACACCGCATGCGTGGCAGCGGAGGTGGTCACGGGCCAGGGCGTCCGCGGCGCCCCCAAGTACCCGAGGAGGTTGGCGTTCTCCTCCGCGTCCTTGCGCGCCTGCTCCTCGATCTTGGCCTCCTTGGCAAGCCGCTCCAGCTCCGGCAGCAGCTGCACCCCTGAACGGCTGCGCTCTGTCTTGCCGGCGTCACCGTCGAAGACGACGTAGGTGGGCACTCCCAGGGCAGTGAGGATCGCGTGGCAAAGGAAGATGTTGCTCTTGCCCCCGACGTTGATCACGCTCACACCCTGCGCGCCGAGGCTCAGCCCCATGCGCTCCGCGCAGCCGGTCAGAACGGCCCCGTCGGTGTCGCCCTCGACGAGCACCACCGCTCGCGCGAAGAACCCGTCGGCCAAGGCACCGGCGCACATGATGCCCGCCTTGCGCCGGATGGACGCCTCGCTCACCAGCTCCGAGAGATCCCGGCACAGCTCGGCCTCGGACACCTGCGACACCCGCGTGACCGGATGCCCCGCGGTACCGTCGCGGCTGAGCCGGCGGACCTCGTGGTAGCTGCGCGGGTCGATGAAGACGGGGTGATGCGTCGCGTACATCACCTGGGTCCGACCGTCCGGGGACGCCGCCACGAGACCGCGCAGCACCTCGGCGAAGACCCTCGCCTGCGGCGGGTGCTGGAAGAGTTCCGGCTCCTCGATGGCGAGGCACAGCGTCCGCGTCGCCCCGCCGGGGCGCCTGCGCTCGGCGAGCAGCTTGAGCGCGGCGATGATCAGCGCACGCTGGAACCCGTGTCCCTGCCGGTGGACGGAGGTCTGAGCCGCCCCGTCCTGGACGCTGATCTGGAACGTCGTCCTGGCCAGCTTCGGCGCCTGCACGACAGGCGACACGACGATCTCGCGGCCGATGGTGAACTGCGCGACCTCCCGCGACAGCGCGGCGGAGATGTCCTCCAGCACGGGCCCGTACACCTTGGAGTGCACGTCGAGACGCTCCTGGTGCGCGGCCTCCTCGATGGCCTCGAGCTGCTCGTTCGCCTCCGTGCGGTCCACGGTGTGGTCAAGGATCCGGGCGAGCGCCGACTTCTTGCGGTCGTCGGCCTCCTCGTAGGCGCGCAGGTCGGCGGAGATAAAGACAAAGTCGATCAGCTCGGCGAGCTTGCTCTGCCCCGCGAATCCGAAGAAGTGGGTGCCCTCGATCTCCGTCTCGGTGAGCCGGTCGCGGTGCGCCAACTCCCATACACGCATGGCCTCTTCGGCGGCTGCCATACTGCCGACCGGCCGGAGGCCGAGAGTCGGGTCACTCTCCATGAGCTCCTTGTAGGCCCGGCGCAGGTCCAGAGCCTTCTCGTGCTGACGGACCTCCTCGAAAGGAGCGTAGGCAAGAGCCTTGCCGGTGATCTTGTCCTCGCCGTCCTGCCAGGTCCGCCAGATGCTCATGCTCTCGGCGCCCTGGGGCGCATACCGCTGCAAGGCCTCACGGTCCTGGTCGGTGAGTCCGTCGAACTCCACCTCCACGGAGATGCGCTCGCTCTCCGCTGCCGAGTGAAGGTCGTCGGTACTGAGTGCGAGGGACCTTTCGCCGTTGAAGAACCAATCGAGTGCGCGCAGCACGGTGGACTTGCCGACACCGGTGGGACCGATGAAGCAGGATATTTCCTCGAAGACGATGTCCACTTTGTGCAGACAGCAGAAATTCTCGATGCGTACGCGTTTGATCTTCACGGTCGTCCGTCGTCCTGAGAATGCGATGCGGAAGGGCTGGTGGCGCCCCCTGTGACGACTGTGATGTTAGTGGCGGAGGTGATGGCTTATCAGGCGAATATTGCCGTAAGGGATTTGTGACAGGCATAGGCCCGTCCAGAAATCGATCACTACCTCGACGCCCACTCGGCCCATACGGTCTTGCCGGGGGCTGCGGGGCGGGGTTCGACGCCCCAGCGGGTGGCGAGGTGGGCGACGAGGAGAAGGCCTCGGCCCGACTCTGCCTCCGCGTCGGGTGGGGTGTCGGGAGCTTCGAAAGGTGGCTGGTTCTCGGTTCGCGTGTCGGTGACTTCGATGCGGAGAGTACGGAGGTGGGGTGTGCCTGCGTCGCGGTCGGTCGCAGTCAGGCGGAGGCTGAAGTCCCGTCCGGGAACGTGGCCGTGGGTGACGGCGTTGGCGGTGAGTTCGGCGGCGATGAGGGTGACGGTGGTGTTCGCTCCGGCTTCGTAGGGGTGACCCCAGGTGTCGAGGCGGTGGGATACGAGGCGTCGGGCGAGTCGTGCGCCGCGTGGGGTTGACGTGAACCGCATGACGAACAGCCTTGCGGGTTCAGACTGTTGTGGCATATGCCCGTCGAGTTGAGTTGCGTGCTTCATGGGGTCGACGGTCCCGGTACGTGCGTAGCTTTGACCAGGAGGAACGTGCTGGCGAATGCGGTCTGTACGTGTTGGCGGTGCGCTTGTACGTGGGGTGGGGCGTGACCGACTCCGAGGCTTTGCGTTGGGCGCGCGAGGTGCGGTGATCGGTTCGGTGCGTCCTTTTACGGCTGTACGGAGGTGCCTGGCATGGATGAGCAGGGGCAGCGACGGGCGGAGTCTGGGGTGGGGGCGGACTCGGAGGGCTCTGAAGGGTCTGAGGGCTTGGGGGCTGCGGAGTACGAGTTCGGGGCGGGGATTCTGCATGTGTTCGGGCGGCAGTTGAAGTTGTGCCGGCTACGGGTGGGGATGGAGCGGGCGGAGTTCGGGGCGTTGACGGGGTACTCGGCATCGACGATTGCGTCGTTCGAGCAGGGGCGGAGGATTGCGCCGCCAAAGTTCATCGACCGGGCCGATGAAGTGCTGGATGCGGGTGGGGTGTTGAAGGCGGGGAAGGAGGAGGTGGCTCGGGCGCAGTATCCGGCGTTCTTTCGGGATGCGGCGCGGTTGGAGGGGGAGGCGGTTGAGCTGCATGTGTACGCGAATCAGGCGGTGCCAGGGCTGTTGCAGACCGAGGAGTACGCGCGTGCCGTCTTCATGATGATGCGACCGCCAATGGACGAGGAGATCATCGAGCAGCGAGTGTGCTCACGGCTTACGCGACAAGAGATCCTGTGCGGTCGCCCTGCCCCCCTCGTAAGTTTCGTTATCGATGAGGCAGTACTGAGGCGCCCGATCGGCGGCCGACCGGTGCTGCGAGGCCAGCTTGAGCACATCCTCTTGACTGGCCAGCGACGGAACGTTGAGGTTCAAGTCATGCCTCTCGCCCAGGAGGAGAATGCTGGTATGGCCGGTCCGTTCACCTTGATCGAGACACGGGAAGGGCGGAGGATCGCCTATGTCGAGGTGCAGAACGTCAGCCGCTTGCACACCGAGCGACAACTTGTCAGGGCTCTTGAGGTGAAGTACGTGATCATCCGGGCTCAGGCGCTCACGCCTCGCAAGTCATCGGCGTACGTCGAGAAGGTGCTGGGAAAGGTATGAGGGCCGACGAATGTGTTCAGGGAGCGCCCCGGTTGATATGGCGCAAGAGTAGCTACAGCAGCGAGGAGGGCGGCGAGTGCGTCGAGGTTGCGCCCTGCCCCGAAACGGTGCACGTCCGTGACTCGAAGGATAGGACTCGACCGCCCCTGCACGTTTCACCTCAAAGCTGGATGACCTTCATAGGGTTCGCCGCGCAAGGGCCGAGGTGAACAGCCGTCTGCTTGCGGCTCATGGAATGTAGCCGAAGAGCCGCAAGCCTTACCAGGACAGAGAAGTCAGGGGCGCCACGCCTTGAGGTCATCAGCAGAGAGCCCGTACTTTGTGCCCTGCTCGTCGAGGAACATCTGGTACTCCTCAGCCGGAGTACCACCCCATTCCTCGTCGTGTTGACCGTGCCACTGGTGCACCCAGGGCATAATTTCTTGAATACCGGCGAGCAGCGGTGCGAGGCGGGGCGCCTCCCAAGAATCTTTGTCCGTACGGTCGTTAATGAGGTTTACCAAAGCCTGGACCTGGTCTTTGTGGTCCCAACCCGCCCAGCCGAGCAGGAGGGTGGGGTCGGAATCCGGCGACGCGCCCAGGTAGGAGATGAACCGCTCCTTCGGGATGTCTAGCTTTCCGCGGTGGGACCAGTAGGAGGTCCTCAAGAAATCGCCAGAGGCGTACTTCGGCGGTACGGGGATACCAAGCGGCTTACCGGTACGGTCTTCCTCACGCTGTAGCTCCCATACGTTCTCCCATTGCTCACGCGCACGGAGGCCGGAGTCCTTGTAGCGCATGGCGGCTAGGTAGGGCACGTGCTCGGTGGCGATGACGTCGGCCAGCACAGTCGCCAGGGTCGCGTCCCGCTTGCCGAGGTGATCGGCGGCATACAGCTCGGCAACGGCCTGTACGTTTGCGTCCTGGCGGAGGACATCCGCAAGTTGGGACACAGTGAGGGTGCGGGGCTGCCGCATCCCATCCCGCAGACCGAACCAGAGCTTCTCGTCCTCGCACCGGTCGAGCAACCAGGTGCGGAGGGCTTCCTTCTCCTTCTTCTCCCAAGGATCGGATGCCCATCGACGCTTACATTCGGGTCGCTCGATAAGGGCGATATCCATACGGGATGTGATGATATCGATTCGGGCTTGCACGACGCCCTTGTAGGCATCAGGCCAGTGGGCGGGAATCTCGGTGGTGGGATCTACACCATGATGCGAGAACCATCGCGTGTGGACTCGGCCGGCCTCCACGTCTCGCGCAAGCACAATCTCAAATGCCCGCTCTCCCGCGACAATTTCAGGGATGTCGACCTGGCTGAGCAATGTTGTACGAGCCACTTCATCGGGGGTGAGGAGGTTGTACAGACCGTAGACGGTCCAGTCCAGTTCTTCTTGGAGCGCGATCATCTGGGCACGCACAGAGGAATACACCTCACGCGCCACCCTAAAGCTGGCGCGGCCAGGGATCCCAGCCGCGGCAATAGCAAAAGGCTCACAATCAGCCCCCTTTTGAGCCAGCAAATCCAAGCTGCACCCGAGATTAAGGGGCAGCTCGGCGGGTAGTGGGAAGTCCAGCAATTTAGTGCCCGTGAACTCCCAGTTCCAGGACCACGGTTGATCTGGCATCCCGCTCGATGCGGTGGCATTGCCCTTGCTGTGGCTCACCTGCTTGAGCCAGAAACACCCCACCGACGAGTTCAACACTCCCAACAACTCCAGGTGCTGCTCCTCCGACGCGCCCTCCGGCAGCTTGATAACCGGAGCGGACTGCTTGAACACCTTCCCGCCCCGGTCGAGCACAAAGTGGTTGTGCGAGGCCACAAATGCGAACGTGATCGACAGCGGCGTCCGATAGGCGGATGCCGTATGCTGCATATATTCCCACCACTGCAGCCCTGCCGCTGCAATATCCCCTTGAAACGTCCGCCGTGCAGCCAAAAACGTCCGCCACGGAAAGAGCTCCGCCTCAATCGCCACAGGCGTCACCGCACTGTCATACGGATACCAAATCCCGTCCACGGGGTCGGCAGCCCAGTCCCGCACGACCTCCCCAATCATCAGGGGCCTCAGCGCCCGCCGATCCAGAACTGTCCGCAAGGTCGGCCGCAACGGCCGCACGAACGCCTCGTCCGCTCCCGCCCGGATCGCCCTCCCAATCGGCTTCTCGATGCGCGTACGCAGCGGCTCGCACGACCGAGTGATCCGCTCGGCCAGCTCACCGGCACCACCACCGCTCAGCGACCACGGATGCGTCGCGAACGCCTTATAGGCCGCGTCGATCGAAGACACCCACTCCGATTCACTTTCCTGCTCGCCGGTCTGGTCACGGATCGCCCTCCAGACCCGCCCCTCGGCGGCAACCTTCGGCTGCTCCGGCTCGCCCCTAACACCCAGCACCGCCCTAATCGTATTCTTCTCGCTGGGCACGCGGTTACGCCCTGCCAGAATCACGGTGGGCGTACTGTGCCCGGGAATGTAGGCACCCGACGTGTCGACGACATGCGTCAGCGTCACGCCTACGCGGTCGCTGACGAAGTACTCCTCGATCAGCTTCTTGCCGAACTCTCGCTTCATGAAGGAATTCGCCGTGATCTGCCCGGTGAACCCGGCAGGCTGCAGACCCTCGCCGCGTACGGCCAGTTCGAAGATCCGCTGGGCGAACGGCACCGACAGCGCATACGTCCCCGCGCACGCGTCGTACGCCTTGCGATAGTTCTTGTTCTCTTGCTTGTCCTTTACCGTGATGTACGGCGGATTGCCCACCACGACGTGGTAGCTGCCCCGTCCCAGCAGGTCGACCCCGTCCGAGAAGTCCCAGACATCCTCGGTTCGGTACGCGAACGTCCGCTCGTCTCCGTCTCCCGCGAACAGCGTGTCGAGCGTCTCTGTCACGGACTCGATCCCACGCCCGTGCAGCAAGGAGTCCCCCACCGCCACGTTGATCGGAAACCCGGGAAGCGCCGCCAACCGCCGCTCGTCGTCGCCACAGGCCTTCAGTACTGCAACAAGCAGCCGGAATCGGGCGATCCCCACCGCGAACGGGTTCTTGTCGCACCCGTGGACGGAGTCCAACGCCCGCCGCACCAGTACCCAGTCCTCGGTGCCCGGCTCAACCGCCCGCCACTTCTGCAGGAGCCGCTCGAACATGCCCAGCAGGAAGTGGCCGGACCCGCAAGCGGGGTCGATACACCGCAGTCCCCGCGCGACGGGCTCGCGGCCCTCCCGCTTGCTGGGCACGTACTTCCATTCGGGGTCGAGACCGAACTCCTCGACCGCAGGCTCCAGCGTCAAGTCAAGGATGAACTCCTCGACGAACTCCGGCGTCTGCAGCAGCGCATACGTCTTCCGCGCATGCTCGCTCAGGTCCTGATACAGGTCGCCGAGGAACCGCGTGTCCAGCTCTTCCTGGTCCGTGAAGTCGTACCGGATGTCACCCTCGGCATCCCGCTCCCGCCAGAACGCGAGGAGCCGAGTCGCCGCCTCGTACGAGGGGCTCAACTCCCACAGCGGGTTGTGCCCCCGATCGAAGAGCCCGCCCACAGCCTCATGCGACTCGGCCAGCGCCTCAAAACCCGCGACCAGCCAGTCCCTGTCATTCAGCTCGGGCCGCTTCCGGAAGAACGCCGCCTGTAGCTCCTCCGCATCCGTGAGCCGCTCGCCCGGCCCTGCGATGAACGGGTCCTCGACCAGCCCGTTGTCCTCGCAGAACCGCACGAACACCGTCGCGAGGACCCACGCGGCTGCAACCTGAATGACCCGCTCGTCGCGCCACGCCCCGTACGTCGCCGCAGTACGGTTCGCTTCCCGCGCCGCCGCATACTCCCGCTCAAAATCCGCGCGGAACTCGTCGACCGACTCGGTCCGCTCCCGCAGATCGTCTTCCAGTGCGGTGACCTGCTTCCGCAGATCCTTCAGCAGTGCGGCCTTGTCCACCGGGGAGTCCTACCTTCGCTCACGTTCCATCGCATGACTGCTCACCCAATCGTGCCAGCTCAGCGGGTCGCCTCCGGGCGGCTGGAGACAACCCACAGTCATACTTCAGTCACCTTGTGCAGGCATCAAACCACCGTCTGTTTCCTCTACGAATCCCTGCTCGATCAGCTCGTCGACATCCCCCGTCAGCGCGTCCCTGATCTCCGCGCCCAGGCGGGTCCAGCCGAAGAAGCGAGCCACCTCCCGCAACAGATCCTCGCGCTGTACGCCGAGCTGTTCCTCGGCCACACGGCGCAGCGCCAGCTGCCGCTCTACCGCCGGCACCAGCCCGACCCTCCGCTCAGACCACTCCGTCGGTGTACGCGCGAACTCCACCTCACGCCCCGGGCGGTCGTACGCCGTACCGATCCGGACGATCGTGCCCCGGCTGACCATCCGCCGCAGGACCTCTCGGATGCGGTCCTGGACGATCTGTCCCGAACGGGCGAGACCCCAAGCCGAGCGGACCCGCGTGAAGATCAGGTCCTCCACGATCGGACCCTCCACCTGGATGGCGTGCAGTGCGACATCGGCGACGACGTCCGCGGCCTCGGGATCCTGCAGTTCGATCCCTTGCAGCATGCGTCGACGGGCCGACGCGATCCGTATCCTGACCAGCTCGGCGGTCTCCGCTTCCTCGTACTCCCGGCTCCACGACGACGGCCCCTCGTCCACCGTCACGAACTCCACCCTGGCCGACGCACTCACCCTGACGACCGAGGCAGCAACAGCGGCAGACTCAGCCACCCTCTCCTCGACCAGATCATGATCAGGCTCGGGCGCCGCCGCAGGCGCATCCACCGCGTCCGCCCTCACCGCGTGCGGATCCTCCGCGCACGCCGCTTCCACGGCAGCCTTCAGCCGCGCCATGGCATCCCGCCGGTTCCGGTACCAGTCCGTGCCCCAGATCCGGTGCAGTTTCCAGCCCAGGTCCCGCAGCACCGACTCGCGCAACCGGTCGCGGTCACGGGCCGCGCGCGACGAGTGGTACATCGCGCCGTCGCACTCGATGCCCAGGGCGTACGTCCCCGGGGCGCCCGGATGACGTACAGCCATGTCGATTCGGAACCCGGCTACGCCTACCTGCGGCTGGACCGAGTAACCCCAGTCCCGCAGCACGGCAAGGACCTCTTCCTCGAAGGGACTCTCCGGCTCCGCGTCGAAGTCGGCCGCCTCGGTCTGGAGAATTTGGGGGCCGTGCTGCGCGTACTGCAAGTACCGCTTGAGGTGCCAGACGCTTTTGTTGGCGCTGTCCGGCAGGTCGCCTCCGTAGAACGAGGCGACGACCTCCATCCTCCGTCGCGCCCGGGTGACGGCGACATTGAGGCGCCGCCAGCCGCCGTCCCTGTTGATCGGGCCGAACGTCGAGCGCAACTTGCCCTGGTGGTCCGGGCCATAGCCGACCGAGAGGATGATGACGTCTCGCTCGTCGCCCTGGACGGTTTCGAGGTTCTTCACGAAGAAGCCGTCGAGTCGGTCGTCGGTGAAGAACCGGTCCAGGTCGGGGCGGGCTGCCCGTGCCTTCTGCACCGCTTCCTCGATGGCCTCGGCCTGCGCCTTCGAGAGAGCTACGACGCCGAGTGTGCGGCCGGGGCGGGTCGCGAAGTGGTGGATGACTCGCTGGGCGACCATCGCGGCTTCGCCCGGGTTGTTGCTGCGCCCTCCGCGGTCGTAGACACCGTCCGACTTGAAGAACTCCACCCCGACGTCCGGACTCTGCTCCAGCGCGCCAGGGAAGGTCACCATGGAGTTGTCGTAGAACTCGTGGTTGCTGAAGGCGATGAGGTTCTCGTGGCGGCTGCGGTAGTGCCATCGCAAGGGCAGACCGCGCAGTACCCCGCTGGCCTTGCAGGCGTCGAGAACGGACTCGAAGCCGTCGCTGCCGTCCTCGTCCCACTCGTCGTCATCGTCGCTGTCACCGGCGGCGCTGAAGAACGACGTGGGCGGCAACTGCTTCTGGTCGCCGGCGACAATGAGCGCGCTGCCGCGGTACACAGAGTTCACCGCGTCCTGCGGCAGCACCTGAGACGCTTCGTCGAAAATGACGACGTCGAACCTGAAGTCCGGCGGGAGGTATTGGCTGACGGTCAGGGGGCTCATCATGAAGCAGGGCTTGATCAGCCGGGTCACTTCGCGGGCTTCGCTCAGGAGTCGGCGGACCGGCATGTGCTTGCGTTGCTTCTCCGACTCACGCCGGATGATGGCCGCCTGGCCGACCGACGTACGGCGCGGGCGACGGGAGTTGCACACCGCGATGACGTCGGCGTGGGCAGCCTGGACCAAGTCCCGGTCCGCTGTACGGAAGCGCTCCACCAACTGGTCGCGTTCGATGGCACGCATGGGCCGCAGCCGGACGTCGACGGCCAGCTGGTGTTCCACCCAGGCCGTGAGAACCGCGCGCTCCACGGCGGCGGGGAAGTCCTCGGCTGAAACGTCCCGCTGCGCAAGCTGGGCCGGTAGCCCCTCGAGCCCGTAGCGTCGCAGTCGGTTGAGGGCATCGGCGCGAGTGGTCCAGGCTTCGGGACCGTGTGGATCGTCGTCCAGACGGGTGAGCAGCTTCCGGGCCTTGTGCAAGGAGCGTCCGAGCCCACGGCGAACGCTCTCCGCACGTTCGTCCTCGAAGAATCCCGCGAGGGTGGCACTCTGCTGCACCCACTCGTCATGGCGGCGCGCAACGGACGTGTCCGGAGCAGCGGTCAGCATCGTGCGCGCGGCTTCCGGAGACAGTGCGGCCGACCGACCACCCTGCGCTGTCCGTCGTACCTTCTGCGCCCAGTCCAAGGCATCCAGGACTTGCTCTCGGTCTGTATCCGTCCCTCGATAGAGGTCGCCGAGCAGCTCTCGATACGTGGCGTCGTTCTCCGCGAAGCTCGCCTCGGCAGCACGCGCGGTCACGACTGCGCGCACCGCTCCACGCGCCCGGGAGAGAGGCAGACCGATCGAGCCGTCAGCCACACGGGCAACGGAGTGAATGAGGTCGGCCGCGTCCTCGAAAGGCTCTACATGAGCGCGAAACCACCGTGCGACCTCGTCGAGAGGGCGCGCGAGGAGCGCGGAGGCCATCGCCGTGAGAAGCGGCTGTTGCGCCTGGCTGTGCCAGTCATCCAGTTCGGCGCGCACCCGCTCCGCCTGCCGCAGCAGCTCGCCCGGCACCGGCCGACCGTCTGCGAGTGATTCCGAGAGCCGCGTCCGACGGACGGGATCTGCCAGCGTGGCGGGCGCCAGACGCGCGACAACCCGTGCCGCGTCGAGCGCGGTGCACAGCGCTTGAGTGTCGGGGCAGCCGTCGTCGACGTAGCGTCCCAACAAACCACGCTGTTGCTCGGTCGCGCTCGAGCCCTGCTTCTGTCGACTCACGTCCAGTGCTCGGCGCAGCAGTTCATGAGCGGAATCCCAATCGCTCGCGCCACCCGGTGCGGCGACACCCAGTCCGCCCGCATCCGTGCCGAGCCCCTGGTACCAAGGGCCCAGCAGCTGGCGGTCCGCCACCTGCCGAGCATCGAACGCAGCCGTTTCCCGCTGTGCCGCGTGAGCGAGAGCGATGGCGGTGCGAGCGGACGAGAGGGTGTGCTCTGCGCCGGCCTCATCGCTACGACGGCCCACGGTCGTAACGGTGTCAAGGAGTGTGATGGCGTGATGGAGCGGGCCGAGGTGGGCGCGCAGCCAGTTGCCGGCGTCGCCCAGAGTGCACTTGATCAGCTCATCTGCGTTCACCGACAGGTACGGTCGGGTCAAGTCCATCCGCCAGGTGCGGAGTTCACCACCGAGCACCGCACCCTGCTCGAGGAGTTCGGCTGCCGGAGCATTGCCGTCGGCCACCTGAGCGGCCAGCAGGCCTCGACGGTACGGGTCCGTGACCGTTCCTGGAGCGAGCCGGTGGACGGATTCCGCGTGCGCCAAAGCATCCTGCAGCCCGGCATCGTCGGGCAGTTCTGTTCCCGCATACCGGCCGAGAAGGTCGGCGTGGGCGATGGCAAGCGACCTCAGGCGGTGGTAGGCGGAGTGCCATGCGACAGCGAGCGGCAGTTTCTCGTAGAGCTCGGTGCGCCACACACCCGTGACGGTGAGCCCCGCGATGACCTTCCGGTCCGCGCGGACACTGCCGGAAAGCATGCCGCCGATGCCCCGTGAGCCGTCCAGCAATCGCTGGACCGTCTCCCGCAACTCCGGTGCGGAGACTGACTCGGGCCGGAACGTGTCACGGGCCGCCTGCTCCGCCTCGGCCAACTCGCGGGCAGCATCCTTGATCTCGGCAACGGCTTCTCGTACGAGCAACAGCACACGCGGGTCCAGCCACGCAGCCAGAGTCCGGTTCGAGGCGCTCGCCAGCTCTACGAGTGCGACCAGTTCCTCGGCCTCGGCCGTGGTCGCGGGCTCAGCGCAGCCGAGCAGCGCGGCAGCGGAGGCGGCGCGCTGCCCTGCCACCTCCACTGTGCGGGACAGCACGTCGAACCACTCGGCCAACTCGCCTGCTCGCCGCCAAGACAGGGACGTCGCGTCCAATCCCGCGGGCTGCAGTTGGGCGAGGGCACTCTCACTCGCCGGTGGTTGTGTGGCCAGGTCCGGGCCGAGGTCCGCCCACCCCGGACCCGCTTGGGCGGTCGCCAGCGCCTGCGCGGACAGCACCTGATCGCGCCGGGAGAAGAAGGCGCTGAGAGCGTCAGCGGTCACGCCCTCGGCCGCCTGGTCGGCCTCGGCCAGCCCTGCGGGATGCAGCCATGGCTCCAACGGGCGATGCGCGCCGCCCGCCAGAGCCACGATGCGGCACACGTCTTTGGCACCTTCGAAAGTGCCAGGGGTGTCGAGACCCATCGACTGGCTGATGCCCATCAGGCCCTGGTGCATGCGATCGAGCGCGTCCGCTGCCGCCGCGAACTCCCGGGACAACTCCCCTGCCCGCTCCTCGGTGAGCTCCAGCGGATCGACCCCGCAGGGCGCGAGTGCTTGCAGCGCACGCTCCTTGTCGCCCACCTCCGGCGTCAATCGGGTCGACAGCTCTTCCCACCGCTCACCAGCCGCTGCCCGCGCGGCGGTCTGAGTGCGGTGCACCTTCCTCAGCTCAACGGTGAAGGCATCGACCGGACCGTCCACCACATCGGTGAAGTCCTCGTTCGTCAGCCAGTGTTCAGGGGCTTCGTGCCGCGAGTCGATGAGCTGCAGCAACGCCTTCAGCCTGCTCAGACCGGGCTCGTCGGAAATCAATTCGCCGTCGGGGGCAAGGGCCGGGTAGCGGGCCACCGCAGTGGTCAGTCCGTCGAGCGCGGCCTTGGCCTGGTCGAGGGCGGGCCGTGGATGAACCTCACCCGCCCGCAGGTCGCGCCACGGGAATGTCGGGTCGGCGACCGCTTCCCACGCGACGGAGATCGCCTTCGTCGCGTCAACGATCAGCTGCAGATCCCGGGCGGTGAGCCGCTCGGCCTGAAAAGCTTCCTGCTGCTCGGCATCAGCGGCCGAAGTGGTCAGGTAGGCCACCGGCGCATCGGACAGGCGCCCCACCTGACCGATCACGTCGTGAAGGGTCTGCCTCAGCGGTTCACGGGCCTCGTTCATCGCCTCGGCGTACGCGTTCAAGGCCACGCGTGCTTCGCGCGCTTGGGCAATGGCCTGCTGTGAGAGCTGCGGTGCGCGCGGTTCCTCCTCCAGCGCACGCCCCAGCTCCTGAGCTACTGCTCTCCGGCTCGTGTTGTGGCTGTGCAGGGCGAGGGCGTACGAATCGAGACCGACGGAGCGCAGGCGGTCGAGCACTACATCCAGGGCTGCGGCCTTCTCACTGACGAAGAGCACACTGCGGCCCGCGTGCATCAGACCGGCGATCATGTTGGTGATCGTCTGGCTCTTCCCGGTTCCGGGAGGTCCGTCCAGAACGAAGGACCGCCCCGCCACGGCCGCGGCTACGGCCTGCCGCTGAGAGGCGTCCGCGTCGAGGACCAGCGGGCTGTCCTCAGGTGGACTCAGTTCGTCGATACGGTCGAGCTCGATCTCTTCGAAGTCGAAACGGTCGGGAGCCAGCCCCGCCCGCGGCCCGAGGGCCACGGCTTTCACCAAGTCGCTTCCCAGGACGTGGCTCTCGTTTTCCAGCAGGTCCTGGTACATGGCTTCTTTGTGCGAGGCGAACAGCGACACGACCGCTCGCGGCCGAACCTGCCACCCCGGCTTGCCTGCCACCGAGCTGGCAGCTGCCCTCAACACCCCCGCGATGTCTGTGGGTTCCTGCTCGATGACCGGAGTCCAGTCGATGTGGAACTGCTCCAACTTCACCTTGAGAGCCGGATTGAGCCGTGGTTCCTCTTCATCGTTCGCGATGAGCCGGACTCGGCCTTTCGCGGTGCGCTCGACTCGGACCGGCAACAGAATCAGCGGCGCGTCGCTGCCCGATTCCGCCCCGTCCTCGCGCCAGTGGAGCATGCCGACACCGAGATGGAGGGTCCACAAGCCGTAGTCGTTGAACAATTGCGTCGACTTGCTGCGCAGACTGAGCAGCGCGCGGTGTAGTGCAGGACTCGTGGTCTTCTGCGTGACGATTCCGCCATCACGATCGACGCGTTCGACCGGGCGCTGAGGCTGCCCTCCGTCCCCCTCCTCCGACTCAGGCTCTTCGTCCGGCAGCGGGGCGAAGTCCCATCCGCGAACCAGCCCCCCTGCGAGAATCTCGGCCGAAGGGGAGGTGATCTCGAGGGTCGCGCTCCGGGTGTGCCGGAAATTCAGCAGGCGGTTGCGTCCGCTGAGGTCCACGAGGGACGTACGCCACCCCGCCAGGACTTCCCTGAGCCGAGCCAGATCTTCGCCGCCGCCAAAGGTGCCCGGAGTCGTCACGTTCGTCCTTGCTTGTTGTCACCTCTGGGGTCGTCGGCATGCAGACGTCCCCAACGTCCCATGTGCGACCAGGGCAACACCGCGACCAAGGACGTTCGTCCCGCACACCAGCCGCGTAAATCCCGCTGATCCCCCATAAGCGTAGAATCCTACGGCCATCACTCCACTGAGTGAAGGGTTGATCACAGCCGTATCGTCACGCCACGCCTGCGCGAAGTCCCTTGAGGAAGAGCGAGTCCAGTACGGCCCACTCCGTAGCCCGGTCCACCACCTCGACCGTCCGGCCGTCCAGGGACGGCGTCTGCTTCGGGTCCTCCATGGGACACAGCCACCACAGCCCGTGCGGGGCCTCGGCAGGGCGGCGGGCAGACTGCTGGAGGCCGACCAGGAGGTCATGACCGCCGCCTTCGTAGTAGCGGCTGATCAGGCCGGCGTTGTGGACGAAGAGCACCGCCTTCGGGCCCGACTCCTCCGCCATCGACCTCAACCGCTCGGCAAGTCTGTCCGTGACACGCTGACTGTACGAACGCAGACCGGGCTTGAGCTCGCCCGACTCCGTGAAAACAGTGTCCGCTCGCAGGACCTTCGACCAGTCTGTGCCCAGCTCGTCCGCGAGCATACGAAACGTACCGAGGAATTCGGCGTTGAGGTCCACCGGCGTCACGTTGAATTCGGCAGCCAGCATCTCGGCCGCGCCAGGCAGATCGACGCCCTTGAGCGTGAGAGCGAGGAAGCCACCTCGCTGGGCTGCCGTCGCAAGCTTTGCTCTCAGCACCAGCTGCGGATCGCGCCCCGCCGCCACCGCGGCCTGCGCTTCGGCGACGAGCACACTCGTCCGCGTATAGGTGGAGCTCGTCCAGCGGGCGCCCTCAGCGGCCGGCGGGAAGAAGCGCTTGCGCGCGGCGTCCCATTCGAGTGGGAAGCCCGCCTCGGCCAGTGCGTCCTCGACCTCGATGTGGGTGGGTGCGTCGGCGATGGCCAGCGACGGAAAACGCGCGTTGACCCTGGACAGCAGTTCGGTGATCGAGATGCCTGTCTCGCGGCGTACTCCGGCAGCGGCCTGGGAAATGCGCAGAGCGCGGGCGAGGCCGAGAGCCTGGGGGTAGAGCTCAAGACGCGGAGAGGCCGCTGCGTCCTGGGCGACCGCCGCAGCCAGTGCCACCAGGCGGGTGTCGGCAAGCGGCGTCATGCCCTCCGGCGCGGCGACCGCGCGCAGGGTGCGCACGACCGTGCCGCGACCCGGCAGCGGATCCTCGTCCGCGAGCCGATCGGCAGCCGTGCCGAGCGCAGCGGCGTAATCGGCGAGCTCCTGCGGAGTGGGGTCATCGGTACCGGGCAGCGACTCCAGGGCGAGCAGCACGCGGGAGCCGCGGCGGAGGACGGCGAGGCGCGGCTCATGGTCGGCGTCGACACCGCGTTGAAGGACTTCCGCGTCGGCAGCGGCACGGACAACGGCCAAAGCCCTGGCGAGGGTTCGATCAGCAGCGTCATCGCCGGCTCCATGCCGGATACGCAGCTCGGCCGCCGCCTCCTGCACCGTGAGAACGCGTCCCGCCTGGACGAGGGTCTGCACCAGCTCATCACGGACCGCGGCGAGCCAACCGGTTGCGCTCCACTCCTCGATCGCGGCGACATGGTGGCGCGAGACGGTCGGCTGGCTGCTGCCGAGGTGCTTTGCGACGGCCGTCTGCGGGGGCCAGTGGCCTAGTGGAGAGAGCGCGCCTCCCTCTGCCTTGGACCGCGGGAGACCGAGCGTGAGCCTTACGACCTCGGGACGGAGATTCCCCTTGCGTGCCGGGGCCGGGGCGAGCCGTGCGGCCAGAGAATCCACTGACTCACGCGCGATGCGCTGCGCCTCGGCTTCCGGATCCCCTGCGTCGGACGCCGGACTCTCCGTCGTCGACGGGACGGAGGGCTCGGGCTGCGCGGCGCTGCGGGACAGCATCGCCGTCCACTGCTTGTGCCGACGGTTCAGCTCCCTGCGGACCAGTGCGCCGGCGCCACGCGCACGGGAGATTGTGTGCGGAGGGATGTCAAGCAGTTCCTCGACGGTACCGGCCCCCAGGCCGCCCGCGACGGAGACCGCACGCAGAGAGAGGCCTGCGGCCTCCAGTCCAGTGCTGAGCTCCGCCGCCGCAGCTGCTGTCTCTCGCGCCTCCTCCGTGGTGGCGGCCACAGCCCCGACGGTGGCCTGCGTCGTGGCAGGCTTCGCCGAATCCGCCGTACGGAAGATGCGCCGCCAGGCGTCTTCCATCTGCTGGAAGCTGTCGAAGCGCCGGTCCACGTCCCGGTGTAGCGCGCGCTGGAAGAACGCCGTCAGACCGTCGCGCAGTCCGGGCTCGAAGAGTTCGGCGGCGACGTAGAGCTCGATGGCCTCGCTCATGCGTGGATCAGTCTGTCCGTCTCCCCATACAGGGCGCTCACCGGAGGCCATTTCGTGGAGAGTGACGGCGGCGGCGTACCGCTCGGCGTGATCGTCGTAGAAAGAGCGGCGGACGCTGCCGAGGAAGGGGTCGAGATATCCCCGGGTCCCGGCGCTGATGTCGCGCTCGGAGGCGTCAGCAAGGGAGAAGTCGAACAGCATCAGCTGCCATGAGCCGTCGCTGCGCTTGTGCAGGCCGAGATTGTCCGGCTTGATGTCGCGGTGCCGCATGCCCTTGGCGGAAAGCTGGTCCAGGGCGATGAAGAGATCGTTGCCGTAGCGCTCCAACTGATCGTAGGTGAGCCGACCTTCACCCCGCAGTCGGGCGCCGAGAGAGCTCTCCCCCGCATACTCGAGTTCCAGAATCGTGTGGCCCGCGATCTCACGGGGCTCGTCCAGGAGGCGGATGATGCGCCCGCCGCCCACTGCCTTGAGTGCTAGGGCCTCCGCGTACAGACGTGCGTCCTTATCACGGTCGAGTGCGACCTTGAAGACTCGCTCCTCGTAGGCCGGTTCGCCTGCCGGGCCTTCGAGTTCGTCCACCACCCGCTCTACGAGCAGGGCTCTGGCAGTAGCTCCGGTACCAAGGACGCGCTTAACGCTCCACTCGGCATCGAGAGGCTGGCCGGGCAGAGCGGTGAGAGGATCGCTCTCCGTGGAGACCCTCTCCGGAACGGCCGTGTCCTGCTCTGCCTCGTCGAGGAGGTCCAGGAAGCGCTCCGCCGATGGAAGCCTGTCGTTCACCTCGGCCCGGGTGGCTTGGAAGACCAGGTCGTCCAGCTTGTCGGAGAGCCCGTCGGCGACGGCGTAGGGGTGCAGCCCGCCTTCCGCCGACAGACGCTCGATCAGGGCGCTTCGCTGGGCGGCCGGGCGCTCGCCGGTGAGCAGGAGATAGGAGAGCGCGCCGAGCCCGAACAGGTCCAGGTCCACAGGATCGGCGAACTCGTGGTCCGTCTCCGGTGCGAGGAACACCTGAGCGGCGTCCTCGATGAGGTTCGGGTCGAGCGGAGTGTCGCCGATGGACCGCATCGAGGTGGTGTCGAAGTCGCGGGCCGCGGTCTGCCAGTCGGTGATGCAGACGACAGGATCGCGGCCGTCGTCCTTGGCCGAGACGTACACCGAACGGGCGGCCAGAGCCCGATGGTAAAGGGACCGGTTGTGGGCGTACCGGAGTGCTTCGGCGAGCTGGCGGACCAGGTCCAGACGGATCTCCGGAGTGAGCCTGCCTCCGTACGCGTCGAGGTAGGCGTCAAGGCGCAGATCGCTGTGGCGGTGCCGGAAGAGGATCGCCGGTCCGCCCTGATGCTCGCGGATCTGCACGGCCTGCGCGATCCCGCGGTGGGTGATGCCTTGCAGGACCTGGTACTCACGGCGGGCTGCACGGTCGGCGGCCTGCTTGGCCGCCTCCGTCGCCATCTGCTCGACGAGGTAGAGACGGACCCTGCCCTCTTCCTGGACCAGCCCATCGTCGCGTGCGGCAAGGCGGTCCTCCCAGCCGGGGCCCGCGTCCAGGGCGCGCGGCTCGAGCTTCCAGTCGTCGCCGAAACGCAGATGGGCGATGGAGTGGCTGATGCCGATCTTCTGCATCAGCTGCTCGAGGAGTTGGGCGGTCTGCGGGGTGACCCGCCAGCTCTCCCTCTCGGGCGGCCGGCCGAGTAGGTCGTCCCAGACCTTGTCGAGACCGCTGGATCCGTCGTTCCGCCCGTAGACGTTGATGCGCTGGAACTCATCGAGACCGCTGGCGAGACCCGAGGCGTGCAGGAAGACGGCAGGTTTGATGAACGGGACCCGCCGGGGGTCGACACCGACGGACCGGGCGGCCCGTTCCAACTGACCCTTGAGTTCCTTGCACTTCAGGTCCGTGAGATGCAGCGGGTTTTTCATGGTCCGGACACGGTCGGCGTGGAACTGCCAGGTGTCCCCGTGGTTGACGACGCTGCCGGGGTGGCCCTTGAGCTCGAGCAGGTAGAGGCCGCCCGGCACCGCGATGAAGAGATCACACTCGTTCGTGCGGCCGGAAGCAGCGGTGAAGGAGAAGGTCGCCCAGGCCCGGTACGGCTCGTTGGCCGGCATGAGCTGCCGGATGTGGTCGAGCCCCTCCTGCTCCCACGTATGGCTCGAGCGGCGCGGCTGGAACCAGCGCTGTTTGTGTGGAGGTGGGCCCGGCTTGGGGGGCGAGGGCGTCTCTGCTGCCGTCACGATCCGACCTCCACGGGTGTCCGACCCGTCGTGTGGGTGTGGTGTGCCTGCATGACACTACATCGCTGAGCAGGCACGCCGTCCGGGTATTCGCACTGCTCAGACTCGGTCGGCAAGCCGATTCAGTTCGCGGTCAAGGACGCGGTTCCGGCCCCGCCTCCAGCCCCGCGAGCGCCAGATCAAAATCCTTTGGCCACAGGTCACATCTACCGTGCTAACGTTCGAATGCACTGCTTTACGGCCCGCCAGACGTCCGATTCAGGAACGTCTCCACCCGTAACCTGGAGATTTTGCATGCCTGTTCTCAGTGGCTCACCATCTTCCGTGGCCTCATATCCGCCCGGACCATCCGCATCGTTCCCACTCGGGGAAGACCGCGTCTTCTGCTTCGGTGGCTCCGCACGCCACCTCTCGGCCTGATCCGGCCACAACCAGCCAGATGACAATTGTGCTCGGATCAAGGCGAATCGATTTTTCGTCGGCTGTCCGGCACCTCTTCTCCGAAGGTGTTTCCGTGCAGACCCCAGAGACGACCATCGTCGCCGTCATCGCCGTTATCGCCGCAGCCTTCACAGTGACTGCGTGCTACGCCCTCGCATGCTCCACAACCAACAAGATCGCCAAGGTCGCGCTGGACGGTAGCCGCTCGGCCGACCGCGCGCAGATCCTCAACGAAGTCGGCGCCATCCTGCGGCACTTGCCTGCACTCCGCTGGCGGCGCAAGTAGTCCGGTAGGAACGGGTGACGCGGGTCGGGTTCAGCGAAACGGCCCGCCCCGCGCGCCCTGCCCTCCCGGCAAAGGAAACCGATGAACACCGATATAGGCTTCTTCCGATCACCGGTGCGGCCCGCCGGGCTTCCGCTGCAGGACACGCCCTCACCCGCGCGACTCATATCGTGCTGCCCGGGAGCCCGTCTTGCTGCGTGAATCCGTCTCCACGGCCCTCGAACAGGCCTACAGCAGTCAGCTCTTCCTGCGGCTGCACGATCATTTCGTCGACGATCACGGTTACCGGCCCAGCGCGGCAGAAGCAAGGTCGTGGGAGAAGAGCCTGCCTGCGCTCCTCAACGTACTGGTGGAGGCGGGGCTCGATCGCGTTCACGCCCTCTTCGAATACCAACTGCCGCTGACCAGTAAGCGCACGGACGTCATACTCGCCGGTGTACATCCCGATACAGGTGAACCGTCTTACGTCGTCGTGGAGTTGAAACAGTGGAGCCAGGCCGAACCGGATGACGACGACGCACTGTTGTGCCGAGTCGAGTCCTATTCCCGCCCTGTACTGAACCCGATCGAACAGGTCCGGGGCTACTGCGACTACCTGACCTCGTTCAACGGCGCCCTGGCCGAACATCCGCACCGCGTCGCCGGTGTCGCTTACCTTCACAATGCGACGGAGTTCGGCATCAACGGCCTCTACGCCGTTGAACAGAGCGAGCGGGGTCAGCTGTTCAGTGAAGAGCGCCGAGGACTGTTTGTGGAGTTCCTCAAGTCACGGCTGGCGCCTGTCTCAGGAGCGATCGCCGCCGATGAACTGCTCGCCGGAAAGGTCCGCCCCTCCAAGCAGTTGATCGCCGTAGCCGCAGAGGAGATCCGCGAACGCGAACAGTTCGTGCTCCTGGACGAACAGCGAGTCGCGTACGAGCTCGTCATGCGTGCGGTACACCGGGCTGCGCAAGCCGACCACAAGGAAGTTCTCGTGGTCGCCGGCGGCCCCGGCAGCGGCAAGAGCGTCATCGCCCTGTCCTTGCTCGGCGAGCTGTACCGCCAAGGACGTTCCGCGCTCCACGCGACAGGCTCTCAGTCGTTCACGAAGACCATGCGGAAAGTAGCCGGGGCCCGGAAGCGTGAAGTGCAAGATCTGTTCAAGTACTTCAACAGCTTCATCACGGCCGAGCGGAACGGCTTGGACGTACTGATCTGCGACGAGGCCCACCGTATGCGGCTCACGTCAGCCAATAGGTACACGCGCGCCGAGAACCGCACGGGTAAGGCGCAAGTGGAAGAACTGATCGACGCCGCCAGGGTGCCGGTCTTCTTGCTCGACGAGCACCAAGTGGTACGGCCCGGAGAGATGGGCAACGTCGAGGAGATCGAGGCGGAGGCCACGAGAAAGGGACTCGACTGCCGAGTGGTGTCCCTGGAGGGCCAGTTCAGAAGCGGCGGCAGCGACACGTACCTGCAGTGGGTGGTACGTCTCCTCGGACTCCAGCGGGGCGGAGCTGTGACCTGGACTCCGGACGGCAGAATGCAGCTCCGGGTCGCGGACAGCCCGCAGGAGATGGAGGACTTCCTTCAGTCCCGCCGCAACCAGGGCTACAGCGCCCGCATGTCGGCCGGCTACTGCTGGAAGTGGACCACGAAGTATCCACCCGGACAGGCCCTGCCTACAGATGTGGTCATCGGCGACTGGGCACGACCGTGGAATGTCTTCGGCGAACGCGGGGTCGCGGGAGCCCCTCCGGCCGCGCTCTGGGCCACTGATCCAGCCGGCTTCGGCCAGGTCGGATGCGTGTACACAGCGCAGGGCTTCGAGTATGACTGGAGCGGTGTCATCATCGGCCCCGATCTGGTCTGGCGAGGGGACCACTGGGTCACCGACCGCACAGCATCGAAGGATCCTGCGTTCAAGAAGACCACATCGGACGCGGACATGGACCAGCTGATCCGCAATACGTACAAGGTCCTGCTGACACGCGGCATGGTCGGCACAGTCATCTACTCGACCGATACCGAGACACGCGAGAAGCTGCGGGAACTCGTCGGGGCCGCAGAGGCAGTCGCGCTGTCTGGCTGACACGGACGCCGATGGGAGCGGCGAGCGAGTTGATGTGGGCAAACACCGAGGCGATAAGCCACCGCAGCGCGTCCAGACGGATACCGTCGGCACTCGGCCACGGCTGCGGCCGGTGTTGTCGTGATCTCCATGCCAGGCGCACAGCGAACGAACGCACCAGCCTCTTAGCGAGTTGCAGGAAAGTCCCACTGCCACCCGTGGTTCACAGCGTGTCAGCGGGACTTTCCTGCAACTGGCATCGGCAGCCACGGGGGCCCACCCCGTCGGTTACGAGGCGATCATCCCCGTGACCGCCCCCACCGGATCCGCGTCCGCCTCCCCCTCCGGCCACCAGTCGTCCCGGCCCGGCTCGCTGCGGTACGGGTACCAGCGGCCGTCTCTGCCGTAGCGGAGTTGGAGGGAGCCGGGGGTGTTCGTCAGGTGGTTGTGGTGGATCGTCATGCGGGGGAGGTCTGCCGTGATCAGGGCGCCCCTGGCTCGGTCGAAGGGGCCTGCCGGGGGGTCCCAGGGGGATTCCAGGACCGCCAGGCCCTCCTCGCCGCCCTGGCGCCAGGCCGCCGCGGCGCGGGCCAGGTCGGCGGGGGTGTGGTCCACCGACGTCGCAAGCTCGGCGAACTGGCGGCTGAAGCTGCGGCGGCCCGTTAGGCCGGGGTGGGAGGCGGCGAGGCGGACCGCGTCGTGCCAGGGGTCGGCGGTGGGGAAAGGGTCCGCGCCGGTGGTCAGGTACGCGTGGGCGCGGCTCGCCGTGTCCGTGGCCAGGAACTCCAGGGATGCGGGGTCCGGGGCGCCGGGGACGGAGGGGAGCAGCGGGGGTTCGCCCGGGTGGGCGGGGGGTGGCAGCGGGGCCGGGAGCGGCGGGCGGTAGGTCGTGGACAGGACGTCCCTGGCCAGGGTGCCGGGGAGTGTCGCGGCGCCGGCGCCCTGCGTGGTGGCGGACTGTTCGCGGGCCGCCCGGTGCGCGTTGCGCGGGGCCAGTTCGTCGAGGAGCGCCTGCTCGTCGCCGCCTCGCAGGAGGAGCAGTACGAAGGGGTCGGCGTCCAGCAGTCTCGCTGTCTGGTAGGTGAGGGCTGCCGCGTGTTTGCAGGGGCGGCCGTGATCCGGGCAGGTACAGGACGGGACCAAGTCGCCTGGCCCCGGCAGGAGTTGGACGCCGGAGCGTTCCGCCGCGTCCACCAGCGCGTGCGGCATGTCCTTGTCCAGGAGCGCCGCGATGTGCGCCGGTTCCGTGGCCACCGCGTCCAGGAAGTTGTCCCAGTCCTCCGGCGTGAGGGTGCGCATCCGGATCTCGGCGCGGTACGGCCGGGGCCTGCTGCCGTGTACGTACGCCACGATGCGGCCCGGTGCGACCGTGATCGTGTCGACGTGTCCTTCGCGGGCGTAGGCCCGGCCGCGGGCCAGGCGTCCCGCGTCGAGCGAGGTCCCCTCCAGGGCTCCGATCCAGGCGTTGCCCCACCAGGACGTGGCGAACGGGGCGTGAGGGTCCGGGTGTTGAGGGAGTGGAGGGAAGACGCGGCCGGTGCCGGTGCCTGTCCCACGGCTGACGGCGGTGATTCCGGTGCGGCCGCCATCGCGCGCACCACCCCTGCCGGTGCGGCCGCCATCACGCGCACCGCCCCTGCCGACACCCCCGCCCCTCACGCTCACACCACCCTCCTCAGCGACACCAGATCCGCCAGTTCCGCATCCGAGAGTTCCGTCAGTGCCGCCTCGCCGCCGCCGAGCACGGCGTCCGCCAACGCCTGCTTCGCGGCGAGGAGTTCGGCGATGCGGTCCTCCACCGTGCCCTCCGTGATCAGGCGGTGGACCTGGACCGGCTGGGTCTGGCCGATGCGGTAGGCGCGGTCCGTGGCCTGTTCCTCCACCGCCGGGTTCCACCAGCGGTCGTAGTGGATGACGTGGCCCGCCCGGGTGAGATTCAGGCCCGTGCCCGCCGCCTTGAGGGACAGGAGGAAGACCGGAGCCTCGCCCGACTGGAAGCGGTCCACCATCTCCTCCCTCTTCGGGACCGGCGTACCCCCGTGCAGGAGTTGGGTACCGATGCCGCGCGAGGCCAGGTGCGACTCCAGGAGGCGGGCCATCTCCACGTACTGCGTGAAGACCAGGACCGCGCCGTCCTCCGCCAGGATCGTGTCGAGGAGTTCGTCGAGCAGTTCCAGTTTTCCCGAGCGGGAGCGGCCCCCGCGGGTCGTGATCCCGCCGTCCTTCAGATACTGCGCCGGGTGGTTGCAGATCTGCTTCAACGCCATGAGCAGCTTCATGACCAGGCCCCTGCGCGCGATGCCCTCGGACGCCTCGATGCGGGCGAGCGTCTCGCGTACGACCGCTTCGTAGAGCGACGCCTGTTCGCGGGTGAGCGTCACCGGGTGGTCCGTCTCCGTCTTCGGCGGCAGTTCCGGCGCGATGCCCGGGTCGGACTTCTTGCGGCGCAGGAGGAAGGGGCGGACCAGGCGTGCCAGGCGCGCCATCGCCTCGTCGTCCTCGCCGCCCTCCACCAGACGGGCGTGGCGCGCCCGGAACGACTTGAGCGGGCCCAGCAGGCCCGGTGTCGTCCAGTCCAGCAGCGCCCACAGTTCGGAGAGGTTGTTCTCGACCGGAGTGCCGGTGAGCGCCACCCGCGCCGCGGAGGGAATCGTGCGCAGCGCCTTCGCCGTCGCCGCGTGCGGGTTCTTGACGTGCTGCGCCTCGTCCGCCACCACAAGACCCCAGGGCTGAGCGGCCAGTTCGGACGCGCTCGTACGCATCGTCCCGTACGTCGTCAGGACGAAGCCGCCCGACAGGTCGCCGTCGAGGCTGCGGCCCGTGCCGTGGAAGCGGCGCACCGGGACCCCCGGTGCGAACCGCTCGATCTCCCGCTGCCAGTTGCCGAGCAGCGAGGCCGGGCAGACCACGAGCGTCGGTTCGGGGCGGGCCCGGTGCAGGTGCAGGGCGATCAGGGTGACCGTCTTACCGAGGCCCATGTCGTCGGCGAGGCAGCCACCGAGGCCGAGGGACGTCATCCGGTCCAGCCAGGCCAGGCCGCGGAGCTGGTAGTCGCGGAGGGTGGCGGCGAGCGCGGGCGGCGGGGTCACGGGGCGCAGGTCGTCGGTCAGGCGTTCGCGGAGCTGGGCCAGGGCGCCGATCGGGACCGCCTCGACGCGCTCGCCGTCCACCTCCGCCGCCCCCGTCAACGCGACGGACAGCGCGTCCACCGGGTCCAGGAGGCCCAGATCCCGCTTGCGCGCCTTGCGCACGAGCTCGGGGTCGACCAGAACCCACTGGTCACGCAGGCGTACGACCGGGCGGTGCGCCTCCGCCAGGATGTCCATCTCCGCCTCGGTGAGGGGTCCCCCTCCTCCCTCCCCCTCTCCGTCGCCGGAACCCAGCGCCAACTGCCAGCGGAATTCGAGCAGTTGCTCGGCCTTGAAGAAGTCGAAGTTGTCGGCCGCCGTGCCGGGCGCGGGGCGGACGACAGCGGTCGCCGTGAGGCCGCGCGTCAGCTCACGGGGCCAGTGCACGGCCACGCCCGCCGCGCCGAGCCTGGTCGCCGCCACGCCGAGCAGTTCGTACAACTCGCCTTCGCTCAGGGGCAGCACGTCGGGGACCGGCCGCTCCAGGAGGCGGGCGAGCGGCTGCCACACGCGGGCCGCGCGCCGCACCGCGAGCAGGGTGTCGACGCGGGCACGGGGTCCGAAGTGGTCCGCCCCGGACCAGAGTTGGGCGGCATCCGCGACGAGGGTGGGGTCGGCGAGGCTGTGCACCTGTACGACGGCCGCCGCCGGGCTCGCCACGCTCTCGCCGGTACCGCCCCCCTGATCACCGGGCGGCACACCGTTCGAGGCAGCGGACACGTCCTCCGGCGTCCCCCCGTCGAACACCTCGTGCGCCTCCAGATCGAGCCGCAGCGACACCCGCACCCCGGCATCCATCCCGGCCGCCACCTCCGCGGCCCACTCCCGCGCGTCCGGCAGCCGCTGCGGCTCCCGCGCCGCGAAAGGCGCGCCGACCGCGTGCGCCGCGGCGGGCGTGCGCGGCAGGGTGTCGACCACCGCATCGACGAAGGCCCTGACCAGGGCGAACGGCTCGGGCAGCAGGACGGGCCCACGACCGGGCAGCGGTACGGCGTGCGCCTCCGCCGGCAGCGCGGCGGCGATCCCCCGCAGCTGCGTGACGTCCGCGGCGTCCAGCGGTCCGGCCCGCCACGCGTCCAGGTCGCCGCCGGTCAGACCGGGCAGCAGCCTGCCCCGCGCTGCCAGATGCAGGGCGTGCCGGACGGCCGCGGCCCAGCAGGCCACCGCGGGGTGCGCGGGACCGGCGCGCAGCAGGAGCGCGGCGGCTTCCGCCACGGGCAGGATCAGCGCGGGGACGGTACGGGTACGGACGCCCTTGCCGTGCGGTCGTACGACGGCGATCTCGCCCTCGACGGCGCCGGGAAGTCCGCCCGCATCAGCCGCGGCCCCAGTCCCAGACCCAGCCCCCGCCTCCGCCCCGGAAAGCCCCGCCGGAAGCTTCCCCTCCGGCGCCCAGAACGCGACCCGCCCCTCGCGCGGCACATCGGCCGGGAGGAAGACGGCGGCGCAGGAGCGTACGAGCCCGAGCTCTGTGAGCCGCCGAGCAGAAGGCGCGTCAGAGGCAGAGACAGAGACAGCAGCGGAAGCCGAAGCAGAAGCAGAAGCGGCACCCGCAGCGGAAGCAGTGCCCGCGGCAGCCCCGACCATCACTCTCACCACCTCGCTCACCCTGAGTAACGCCGAGTCGCCCCGAGTCACTCGCGGGCCGTGCCCGCACACCGTTCCCGCACACCATTCCCGCACGCCAGCCTAGGCCAGCCGCACCGGAACGAAATTCAGCTGCGCGCCGCCGCCCGCCTCCCCCAGGATCAGGCCATGGCCCCCTCTCGCCGCACCGTCGTGCCCACCCTCTTCCCGCCGCCCGGATACGCCCACGCCGCCCTCGTAGAAGCAGGCACCAAGCTCGCTTTCATGGCGGGCTCCGTGCCGCTCGACCCCGAGGGGAATCTCGTGGGAGAGGGCGACGTGGTGCGCCAGACCGAGCAGGTCATCGCCAACCTCGACGAGGCCCTGCGCGCGATCGGCAGCGACCTGACGCAGGTGGTGGCGAGCACGGTGTACGTGGTGAGCGGCGAGCAAGGGCCACTGGGCGAGGTCTGGCAGGTCGTCCGCGCGTCCGACCTGCTCGCGAAGGGCCCGCACACCTCCACGCTGCTCGGCACGACGTGCCTGGGCTACACCGGCCAGCTGGTGGAGATCACCGCCACGGCGGTGGTCCCGGAGTCACGCCCCTAGCCCCTCACCCTCAACCCCTCAACCCCGCGCCCTGCTCGCAAGCCCCAGCGCGTACTCCGGCCACCACTCCCCCGCCCGCGGCCCGCCCCGGCAGGTCCCGTCGGACTCACCGGGACGCTTGATCCACAAGTAGGCGTCGAGCGCGGGGTCGCCGGTGGCAGTGGTGGGCGGGGTGCCGAGGGCACGGCCCGGCGGGTTGCACCAGGCCTCGTCGCCCCCGCCGGTGTAGGGGCCGTTGCCGTTGCGGCTGCTGTCCACGACGAAGTGCCCGGCGCCGCCGAGCGCCGCGGCGATGCGGTGCCCGTAGGCCGAACTCTCCGCGTCGGTGCGGTAGTTGGAGACGTTCAGGGCGAAGCCGTCGGCCTTGGCGATCCCGGACTGCCGCAGCGGGGCGAGCAGGCGGCCCACGTCGGGGATCCAGCCGGAGTTGCCCGCGTCGAGATAGACCTTGGTGTTCGGGCGGGCCTTGATGCGGTCCACGGCGTAGGCGAGCAGCCCGTACCGCTCGTCCGCGTCGGCCTTCGCGCAGCCCGCGATCTTCTGCGCGACGGCGTCCGGTTCGACGACGACGTACGCGGCGCGGTCACCGATGCCCGCGGCGAACTCGTCGACCCACCGCCGGTACTCCGCCGCGTCCGCCGCCCCGCCTCCGGAGTAGTCGCCGCAGTCGCGGTCCGGGATGAAGTACGCGACGAGCACCGCGGTCTGCCCCGCCGCGGACGCCGCCTCGGTGGCCGCGCGGACCGCCGGGCCCGGCCCCGGGCCGTGCAGCCACAGGGCCTGGGGCCGCCCCGCGATGCGCTCGATGAGCCGGGCATCGGCGGTCCGGCGCTGGCTCCGCCACTCGGTGACCTGCCGGGCGGCGAGACTGTCCGGGTCCACCCAGAAGGTGGTGCCCGGAGCAGCCGCCCCGTCACCATCGCGCGCCACGGCACCGGCCGCCTCCGCTCCGAACGCTGTCGCGCCCAGCAGCAGCGCGGCGGCCAGGAGTCGGGACAGTCCGGGGCGACGGGAGCGGCGGGGGCGAAGGGGGCGGCGGACTCGGCCAGGGTATGGGAAGGGCGGTGTCGGCACCGGGCGCCTCCAGTTGCTCGGCGCCGGACCGGCCCGGCGCGTTCCCCGGAGTCTGCGGCGGCCCGGCCAGCGTCAAGCCTCGTACACCGCCGATCGGGCGGCAGATCGGGGAAGAATCACTCCGACGGCCGTGCCCAAGTACGTGCCTTCGGCAGGGGTTTGGCGTATCCCCCGGCGCGGCTCGTGGTCAGACCGAGCCCCACGAGCGACTCCGCGAGCTTCACCGCGGCGGCCACCCCGTCGACCACGGGCATGTCGAGGGCGGCACCCACCTTCTCCTGCAACCCGGTCATTCCGGCGCAGCCGAGCACCAGGACCTCGGCCCCCGCGTCGCGGGCCCGTTCGGCGGCGGCGAGGAAGGCGCGGACGGTGACCTCGCCGTCCCCGAGGTCGAGGACGCCGAGTCCGGTGCCCACGACTGCCGCGCAGTTCTGCGCGACGCCCGCCGCGTGCAGGCTGTCCTCGATCTGGCCGCGCGCCCGGTCGAGGGTGGTGACGACGCCGTAGCGCCGCCCGACAAGACAGGCCAGGTGTGCGGCGGCCTCGGTGATGTCGACGACCGGCACGTCCAGGAGTTCCCTGGCGCCCTCGCGTCCGTGCTCGCCGAACCCGGCCATGACCACGGCGTCGTACGGCTCCTCGTAGCCGCGCAGGGTGTCGAGGACGGCGGCCGCCGAGAGGTAGCTGTCGAGCCACCCCTCGGCGGACTCCGGTCCCCAGGCCGGGGTGAGGCCGGTGATCGTGGTGCCGGGGGCCGCCGCGTCGCGCGCGCCCCGCACGATCTCCTCGGTCATGGCCCGCGTCGTGTTGCAGTTGGTGACGACGATGCGCACTAGCCCTCTACCTCCACCGCGTCCGCGTCCGTGAGCGCCGCGGCCCGCTCGGCGCGGCAGAGCACCGCGTAGAGCAGTGCGGCCGTGGCTGTACCGATGAACCAGGAGTACGGCGCGACGTAGTCGAAGAACGGCACGAGCGCGCACACGGCGGCGAATCCGGCCGTCGGCACGAAGGCGGCGAGCGCCTTCGGATTGACGCCCCGCTTGTAGTAGTACGGCGATCCCGGCTCGGCCTTGAACAGCGCTTCGGCGTCGATGCGCCCGCGCTTCACCCAGAAGTAGTCGACCGCGATGATCCCGAACAGCGGCCCGAGGAAGGCGCCGAGGCCGCCCAGGAAGTAGTTCACGACGGTCGGGTTGGAGTAGAGGTTCCACGGCGTGACGAGCAGGGCCGCGACCGTGGAGATGATCCCGCCGATCTTGAAGGTGATCTTCTGCGGCCAGACGTTGGCCAGGTCGTACGCGGGCGAGACGAAGTTGGCCACGATGTTCACGCCCATCGTGGCGACGGCGAAGGTGAGCGCCCCGAAGATGAGGACCCAGGTGTTGCCGATCTCGGCGACCAGTTCGGCGGGGTCGGTGATGGCCTTGCCGAAGACCTCCAGGCTGCCCGCGGTGACGACGACGGAGAGGATCACGAAGGCCGTGGAGTTGATGGGCAGGCCCCAGAAGTTGCCGCGCTTGACGGTGCGGTAGTCGGGGGCGAAGCGCGAGAAGTCGCAGAAGTTGAGCATCAGCGTGCCGTAGGTGGCGAGGATGAGCCCGATGGCGCCGAACCACTGCCGCACCTGCTCGCCGGTGGAGACCGGGTTCGGGGTGCTGGTGAGCGAGATGGTCCAGCCGGCCTTCCAGAGGATCCAGACGGCGAGGGCGATCATCACGACCCAGATGGCGGGCCCGCAGAAGTCCTGGAACTTCCGTACGGACTCCATGCCTTGGGTCATGATCAGCCCCTGCACCAGCCAGAGGGCGACGAACGAACACCAGCCGAGGGCGTGCAGCCCGAGGAAGGAGTGCTCGGTCCACGACTCCAGGCCCGGGAAGGCGGCGATCAGCATCACGTTGACCGCGATGGAGGCCAGATAGGTCTGGATTCCGTACCACATGATGGCGATCACGGCCCTGATCAGGGCGGGGATGTTGGCGCCCCAGACGCCGAAGCTGATGCGGCTGACGACGGGGAACGGCACGCCGTGGCGCTGGCCGATGCGCCCCATCATGTTCATCCCGACGTAGATCAGCATGAAGCCGACGAGGAGCGAGGTGAAGATCTGCCAGACGTTGAGGCCGAGGACGAGCAGCCCGGCCGCGAAGGTGTAGTTGCCGAGATTGTGGACGTCGGACATCCACAGGGCGAAGAGGTCGAAGACCTTCCACTTGCGTTCGGCGGAGGGGGCGAGGTCTTCGTTGGTGAGGCGGGGGTCGGGCACGAAGTCGGTCGCGGCGCCCGGGGCGTCGGGGCGCTGGGTGAGGGACACGGGGCCTCCTGCAAGGGGGGACGGAGGTGCGCGTTTTGGTATACCAAAGTTTGGTATACCAAAGATTCCGTCATGCTCCCGCTCCCGAGGGCGCCCGGCAATGTCCGTACGGTTACGAATCGGTAAATCGATGCGGGGTTCGGCAATGATGGACACCATGACGACCGTGGAACAGCCGCTGGCCGCCGTACGCGAACGAGTGCTCGCCGAGCTGCGGCAGGAGATCATCGCCGGACGCCTCGGGCCCGGCGACCGCCTGGTCGAACGGGAGCTCGCGGAGCGCCTGGGGGTGTCCAGGGTTCCGGTCCGCGAGGCGATCCGGGCCCTGGTCGCCGAGGGCTTCGTCACCTTCGAGACCCCGCGCCGGACCGTGGTCCGCCGCCTCACCCGCACCGACGTGACCGAACTCTTCGAGCTGCGCGAGGCGTTGGAGGTGTTCGCGGCGGGGCGCGCGGCGCAGCGGGCCACGGAGGAAGGCCTCGCGGAACTGTCCGCCCTGCTCGACAGCGCGGCCAAGGCCACGCGCACGGCGGACGCGGAGGCGATCACGGACATCAACACGCGCTTCCACGACCGCGTCCTGGCGATGGCGGGGAACGGTCTGCTCACGTCCGTCATGGAGCCGGTGGACGGGCGCCTTCGGTGGATGACGCGGCGGAACGAGGAGTGGACGCACCTTCTGGCGGAGCACCGGGAGTTGTACGAGGCGGTGGCGTCCGGGGACGCGGAGCGCGCGCGGCGCGTGGCGCTGGCCCATGTGCGGACGAACTACCGCTCGACGGTGCGGCATCTCTTCGGCGACGAGGAACAGGACTAGTCACCGATCCGGCCGGGCTGGACATTCCCAGCCCGGCCGGAAACTTCCAGCCCGTCCGGCGCTTGAGGACGAACTCGGCGAAGCCGGTGACGAAACGCGGCTTACGAGGCTCGCAGCCCCCGCATTCGTCCGTACGCGTACACGCACCCCGCGAGCGCCAGGTCCGAGAGCAGCATGAAGCCGATCGAGTACGAGTCCTTGGCGCTGTAGATCGCGCCCATGACCAGCGGCGGGACGAAGCCGCCCAGGCCGCCCATCGCTCCCACGATGCCCGTCACGGATCCGACCTGCGCCTGTGGCGTCACCTGCGACACGAGTGCGAAGACGCTGCCGCTGGCCGTGCCGAGTCCCGCCGCCATCACCAGGAAGCAGATCGTGCCGCCCGGATTCAGTCCCGGTTCGAAGGCCTGCACGATGGCGAAGGCGGCGACGACGGCCAGCGCGACCGAGGTGACCGACGCCGGGTGGATGCGGTCGGACAGCCAGCCGCCGATGGGCCGGAAGATGACCGTCACCAGCGCGAACCCGGCCGCCTTCGTGCCCGCGTCCGTGGGCGAGAGGTCGTACCAGGTCTTCAGATACGTGGGCAGATAGACGCCGAAGGCCACGATGCCGCCGAAGCCGATCGCGTACAGCGCGGAGAGTTCCCACGTCACCCGCAGCCGTCCCGCCTGTCCGAGCCGGGTCGTGAGCGGGCTCGTCGGCACCGGCCGGTCGGGACGGTCGGTGATCAGGAGCGCCGCGAGCACCGCGTAGGCCGCGAGCGCGATCGCCACGACCAGGAACGGCAGGTTGTCGCCGTGCTTGGCGATCCGCGGCGTGAAGTACCCGGAGAGCGCCACGCCTCCCATGCCCATGCCGAAGACACCGAGCGCGAAGCCCCGGTGCGCGGGCGGGAACCAGGAGTTGACCAGCGGGATGCCGATCGCGAACGTGGTGCCGCCCAGGCCCAGCAGGAAGCCGACCGCGAGCATCGCGACGTAGTTGTCCCTGGCCGGGATGATCAGGAGCACCGGCACGATCGTGAGCGCGGAGACGAGCGGGAACATCCGCTTGGCGCCGTAGCGGTCGGTGAGCGCGCCGACCGGCACACGGCCCAGCGAGCCGACGATGACCGGCACCGCGACGAGCAGGGACTGCGCGAACGAGGAGAGGCCGAGCCGCTCCCCGAAGTCGCTGCCCAGCGGTGCGATCAGGTCCCACGCCCAGAAGGTGAGGGTGAACCCGACCGTGGCGACAGCGAGATTGCGATACGCGGCGGCCGAGGGTTTGGCCACCGCAGCTGGTGAGGTCGTTGTCATGTGAGAGCCGCTCCAAGCGCAACGAAGACGCAGATCAATACGAACAAAATGGCGAGCAACGGCCAGACGAAGCGAAGGTACTTGTCGTAGCCGACTTTCGCGAGCGCGACGCCGCCGATGGTCACGGCGGTGGTCGGCACCCACAGATTCATCCAGCCGCTCGCCGCCTGCCAGGCCGTGACGACGACCGAGCGGGAGACCCCGGCGAAATCGGCCAGCGGGGCGAGGATCGGCATGGCCAGGGTCGCGTGGCCGGAAGTGGACGGGATCAGGAAGGCGAGCGGCAGGTTCACGACGAAGACGATGACCGCGAAGAGTCCGGAGGACGTCCCCTTGACCACGCCCTCGATGGAGTGCAGGACGGTGTCCGTGACCTTGGAGTTGTTCATGATCACCGTGACACCGCGGGCGAGCACGATGACCAGCGCGGGCGAGATGAAGTCGGCCGCGCCCTGGATGATCGTCGAGCTCAGCTTCTGCTCGCCCATCCGTGCCACGCATCCGACGAGCACGGCCGCGACGAGGAAGAGCGCCGCCAGCTGCGGGAAGGACCAGCCGAGCTCGAAGCCGTACGGCGTCGCGTCCGCCTTGCCCGTCAGCGCGCTCGACCAGGGCACCACCGAGAAGATCATGAAGGCGAAGACAAGGGCGACCAGGACGAGCAGCGCCTTGTGCAGGCCCGTCAGCTCCGGTACCTCGCCGGCGTCGGCGGAGGTCTGCTCACGGTCGCCGGGCAGGAAACCGGTGAGGGAGCGTTCGGGGTTCTTCTGTACGCGCTTCGCGTACCGGATGACGTAGGCGATGGTGACCGCGGTCAGGACGACCCACATCACGAACCGCAGCACGATGCCGTCGCCGAGCGAGATGTCCGCGGCGGAGGAGGCGACCCCGGTCGCGAACGGGTTGACCGTCGAGCAGAGCACGCCGACCCCCGCGCCCAGGATGATCGCGCCGACCGCGACCATCCGGTCGTAGCCGAGGGCGAGCATCAGGGGCACGATCAGGCCGTAGAAGCCGAGCGTCTCCTCCGCGAACCCCTCGACCGTGCCGAGGACGGCGAAGACGAGCATGACTCCCGCGATCAGCATCGCGCCGCGATCGCGCAGCCGGTGCGCGAGGCGGCCGATGCCGCGGTCGAGGGCGCCGGTGGCGAAGACGACCGTGATGAACGCGCCGATGGCGAGCACGAAGAGGAACACGCCCGCGCTGCCGTACAGCTCCCCGGCCATGTCAGGACCGACGAGGCCCGACTTCTCGTCCTGGACCCCGTACAGGCCGTTGACCGGGGCGAGGAAGAGGTCGTTGAGCCGGTCGACGAAGCTCTGGCCCGAGTCGACGCGGTGGTAGCTGCCCTCTACGGGGGCGCCCTTGTCGTTGCGGTCGTAGGCGCCGGACGGGATGAGGAAGGCGAGCAGCCAGACGGCGACGGTGACGATCGCGAGGATGGTCAGAGCGCTGGGGAAAGTGAACTTCCGTCTGTGCTGCGGCTCCTGCGTGCCCGGGTCGGTCGCGGTGCTGCTCATGCGCCGCTCTCCCCGGCCGCATCACGACCGGCGTCACGGCCGGCATCACGGCCGCTGAAGTCGGCGGCGTACTCACGCACGAAGGCGGCCATGGCGACGACCGTGTTGCGCAGCTCGGAGAAGAGGACGCGTTCGTTCGGGGCGTGCAGGTTGCACATGCTGTCCTGGGCGCCGAAGAGCAGGACCTCGGCGCCGGGTGCCGCCTTCGCGAGGCCGTTGACCAGGGGGATGGAACCGCCGGTCGCCACGTACGAGGCCTCCTCGCCCCAGGCCTCCTTGAGCGCGGCGCGTGCGGCTCGGTAGGCGGGGCCGCCGGTGGCCGCTTCGTAGCCGGGGCCCGTGTCGCCGGGCGTGACGGTGAGGTGGACGCCGAACGGTGTGAGCGTGCGCAGGTGGTCGACCAGCTTGCCCATCGCCTCCTTCGCGTCCTGACGGGGGTGGAAGCGGAGGTTCAACTTGGCGCGCGCGTACGGCACGACGGCTGACGCGGCGTGCTCGACGGCAGGCGCGTCAAGGCCGATCACCGTGATCGCGGGGCCGCTCCACAGCCGTTCGCCCAGGCTGCCGCTGCCGATGAGCGGCACCCCCTCGCGCACACCCGCGAGCGAGCGGAACTCTTCCTCGGTGTAGCTCGTACCGCTCCAGTCCTCGCGCCGCAGCCCTTCGACGGCCACGTCTCCGTGTACGTCGTGGAGGGTGGCCAGGGCCTTGATGAGCACGAGCAGCGCGTCGGGCGCGGCGCCCCCGAACTCCCCGCTGTGGCGCGGCTCGTCGAGAGTGCGCACCTCCACGACGACTTCGGACGCGCCGCGCAGGGCGGTGGTGAGGGTGGGGGTGCCGGGGCGGAGGTTGCCGAGGTCGGCGACCACCATGGCATCGCAGGCGAAGCGCTCCGGGTCGGTGGGCGGATAGTCGTCGAAGGCGCTGCCGTACTCCTCCTGGCCCTCGATGACGATCTTGATCCCGACGGGCGGGCGGCCGCCGTAGGCCCGCAGCATTCCCAGGTGCGCGATGACGTTGGACTTGTCGTCCGCGATGCCGCGGGCGCGCAGGCCCCCTTCGATCGGGGTCGGCTCGAAAGGCGGCGACTTCCACAGCCTCTCGTCGCCGGGCGGCTGGACGTCGTAGTGGCCGTAGAGCAGGACCGTCGGCGCGTCGGGGGTCGGCGGCGGGATCTCTCCGTAGATCACGGGCGAGGTGTCCGGCAGGTCGAGCCGCTCGACGGTCGGCACACCCGCCCCGCGCAACAGCTCGACCAGCAGGTCGTGCGCCTCCTGCACCGGTGCGGCCGGGAAGCCAGGGAAGGCGATGGAGGGGATCGCGGCGAGCCGTTCGAGGTCGGCGCGCAAGGTGTCCATCAGGTCATCGACGGTGGCTTCGAACTTCATAGGCGGCACCCCTGGGTCAGCATCCTGCTTTGCGGCGATTAGCCCGAATTATCAGACTCCGAGGGGAACGGTTCCCTGACGGCTCGCCGTACGGGCGGGGATGCCGCACTGCTGCCGCACACCGCGTGCGCACTTCGCCGGGCGCCGCGACCCCGGCCAGGGGCCACCGGGCAGGCACTAAAGTCGGGGCATGGCTTCGGAGACTTCAGGCGGTGGCGGCAGCGGGAACGGGGCCGGCGGTGCTCCGGCAGGCGGTGGCGCGGGGGCTGGTGCCGGTGCGGGTACGGGTACGGGTGCCGCGGCAGGTGCTGGCGGAGGCTCCGTACGGACCGACGTCTGGATCTGGTCCGTCCGCCTGGTGAAGACCCGCTCCATGGGCGCGGCGGCCTGCAAGGGCGGCCATGTGCGCGTCAACGGCGAGCGCGTGAAGCCCGCCTACGGCGTACACGTCGGCGACGAGGTACGCCTGCGCCACGCGGACGGCCGTGAACACGTCGTCGTCATCAAACGCCTGATCCGCAAGCGCGTCGGCGCTCCGGTGGCCGTCGAGTGCTACGTCGACAACAGCCCTCCCCCGCCGCCCCGCGAGGCCGTGGCCCCCGCCGGCGTACGCGACCGGGGAACGGGCCGCCCCACCAAGCGCGACCGCCGGGAGATGGAACGGCTGCGCGGCTTCGAGGGGCCCTAGCGACCTTTCACCGGCTCCGTCCCCGCATCGAGGACTCACCCGGCAACGCCCGGTGGACCCTCGACACGGGGACGGAACTCCCTCCCGGTGTACGGATTTTCACGCCCCGCGCCGCAGGAGGAGACGGAGCAGCCCGAGCAGCTCGGTCGTCTTTTCGCGCCGGGCCAGGGCGATCCACACCAGCGGCACGATCAGGATGAGCGGCGTGGCGGCGTTCTCCCCGCCGAGCGCGGTCACGCTCACGATGAACGCACCGACCATCAGCCCGACGAGGGCCGCCGCACCGACGGAACCGAGCACCGGAATCAGCAGCGCGATCCCACCGAGCACCTCCAGCGCGCCGATCGTGTACATCCCCGGCTCGCCCCACCCGAGCCTCTCGAACGCCTCGACGGCCGTGGGGTGCGCGATCAGCTTCGGCATCCCGCTGGCGAGCGCGAAGAACAGACCGAGCAACACCTGAACCGCGCGCAACGCGATACGGACGGACCGGCGACCGGCGACGGCGGGGGTGGCGGCGGCCGTGGGGGTCTCGGCGGCAGTGGGAGCGGTGGCGGTCATGGTGAACTCCTCGCTAAGCAGGGGCTGTTGTGCTGTCACCGTGATAGACCGCCCCGCCCAGCAGAACTCATCGCCCGGCAGCACAGCACTTCCATGCAGCACCACATCACCTGCCGCCCCGCCCTACCCCACTGCACCTCCCCGCCCTACCCGGCTTCACCGCCCCACCACACGCCTCTCCACCTGCCCGCCGCGCACCTCTGCCTTCCCCCACCGTGCGCCCCCGCAACCGAACCGCGTCAGCGCACCGGCACCGGAACCGGCACCGCCCGTACCCAGATCCCGTCCTCCGTCAGATATTCGTCGACCCTCAGTCCCGCCTCCCCCAACGCCTCCTCGAACTGCTCCTTCGTGAGCGGCCGGGCGCGGAACGTCTGGGTCCATACGGCGTCCGGGAAGACGTACTCCGCGTGCACCTCGTTCACCCCGTCCCCGAGCGGCTCCGCCGACACGATCCGCACCGTGTACCCGCCGGGGTCGACCCGCTCCCTCGGCAGGTTCGTGTGGTAGTCCGCGCCCTCCCGCTGGATCAGCACGCAGCCGTCGTCCGTCACGTGGCTCCGGCAGGCCCGCAGCATCCCGCGCCGCACCGCAATGTCGCCGTCGTGCACGAGGAACGACGCGAGCATCACCACCTCGAACCTCTCACCCAGGTCGAGCTTCTCGATCGGGCTCAGGATGGTCCGCACCCGCCCATCCAGCGCGGAGACCTTTTCCAGCATCTCGGCGGACTCGTCCACCGCCGTGACCCGGAACCCCCGCTCAAGCAGTGGACGCGTCACCCGCCCCGCACCGCTGCCCAGTTCCAGGATGTGCGCCCCGGCCGGCACCGCACCGGCGATGACATCCGGCTCCTCCCCGACGGACAGGCGCGCGTACAGGTCCACCGCGCAGCCGTCCGGCGTGATCGCTCCGGGGCCCGTCCCCTCGTATCCCTCACGCATCTCAGCAGTCATGCCCCGTCAACGAAGCGCTCCGAGGCCCCGTTCCCACCTCTCCCCGTGGCCGCGCGGTCTACAGCGGGAACCAGCCATGCCCTCCGTACCAATGACCGCCCGCCCTCAAGTGGTCCCCCACCGCCCTCTCCACCCTTGTCCGCCTCGGCAGTTCGGCCACGGGACGGTCCCGGTCGCCGAAGACGAAGGCGACGGGAGTGCTGTCGTCCGGCTCGGGCTCCGGCTCATGTCCGTCCACCGGGCGGAAGCGCTCCTGGAAGCGGACGATGTTGGAGTCCGGCGGCAGATACCGCTTCAGCTGTGGATCGAGCAGCCAGGAGTGGCACATGGCTGTCTCATACCGCTCCTCCGGAAAGTGCCGCGCGAAGAACTCCCGCGCCAGCGTCACCGACCGGTCGCACGCCTCGGGGGACAGCGGACCCCGGAAGTCGGCTATGTGGAGGTCCAGACACGGGTCGCCCCGCCTGGCGGAATGGCTTGCCTCCGCCACCGCAGCGCCCATCCGCTCTCCCAGCACGGAGCGCTGGAACTGCAGCCGCCCCAGTTGGTAGAGCTCGCCACGGAAATGCAGGGAGTTCCAGCCCGGGTGCAGCAGCCCCGGGCCACCGCGCGCCCGGCGGTGCACGGCCATGTGCCGTCCGAGGTCGGCGAGCGTACGGCGGGAAATGTCGTCCGGGATGCCGCGGCTCCGGTGATACGCCCGGACATAGGGCAGCGCCGCCACGAAGACGAACACATGGAAGAGCGCACCCAGCGCACCCGTCTCCGCCGGCAAGGGAGGGTAATCGCGGTCTACGCCGACCTTCCCCATGTCCCGCACCGTCCCGTCGACACTGCGCTCCAGCAGCCGGCGCGCCTCCGGGTCCCTCATCAGCCGCCCGCGCAGGGCCACAAGGTCGTTGATGTCCTCGTGCGGCACCGCCAGGTCGAGCAGCACGTCCGGCAGCTCGTCCGCCGAGGGCAGCACCGCCTCGACCCGCTCCCCAGCGCATTCCGCGCCCTCAGCGCCCTCAGCGCCCTCAAGATCCTTCAGCCACGCGGCGAGCCGCTCGTCCGTCCTCGCCCGGTCCCTCAGTACGTCCAGCACAGCCATACCCCCGATCGATACACATCTACGATCTTGAAGCCTCAGCCCTTTCCGGTCCACCACCCACGGGTGGATCCTGGAAGGTGGAGACCGGACAGCGGCAGGTGGAGAAGGGTGGAGACGCGGCGGTAGCAGGGTGCGGAGGGAGAAGGTGGCCTCGCATGGGACGCATGAAGCGCACAGGCAGTGAACCGGTGACCGCGCGCAGCCCGCTGCGCCTGCGGCTCTGGTTCAGTGCATGGGGCCTGGCCTGGGCCACGTTCGGCACCATCGCGTTCGCCCTCGTGGGGCGCCCCGGCTGGGCCGCGGTCTGCGGGGTGCTCTGGCTGATCGTCACCGCCGACATGGCGGTGATCCTCCGCCACATCCGCCAGGGGCCGCACTACCAGCCGGACCGGAACATCCCGCCGTACGAGCCCCCGACCGCCGGTTAGCCCTCAGCGCCCCCGCCGCCGGACTCACCGGATCCGCCGTCGTCGAAGCGCGCCGCCGCCAGATACTCCGGCTGCGGATCGAGCGCCGCGGCCAGCCGGAAGTGGCGCCGGGCCTGGTCGGGCCGCGCCGCGCGTTCGTACGTGCGGGCAAGCGCGAAGTGGGCGAACGCGTTGTCCGGTTCGCGCTCCAGCACGATGCTGAACTCAAGCTCCGCAGCGCGCAGTTGAGCGGCGGCGAAGAAGGCACGGGCCCGCAGGAGCCGCGCCGCCGTGTTCTCGGGGTGGGCCGCGATGACCGTGTCGAGCAGCTTCACCGCGCCTCGCGGATCTCGGGCGGCAAGGAGCTGCTCCGCCGCACGGAAGTCGATGACATGGGTCTCCGGGGTAATTTCGGGCACGCGTGACTCCTTCCCTCGCTGCTCTGTGTCAACGCCCCTCACACGGACGCCTATTCCGTGAGGTGTCCTGTCGGGCGTCCGTCGGGCCGGGACGGCGAGGACAGCCCCCGCCAGGCCGCCCGCGCCCGCCGCACGAGGTCCGCCCATACGGCGCCCACGCGCTGCTCCAGGCCCTCCAGCGGACCGTCGTTGTCGATCACGACATCGGCGATCTCCAGACGCTTCTCGCGCGTCGCCTGGGCGGCCATCCGCGCCCGGGCGTCCTCCTCGCTCATGCCGCGCAGCCCCACGAGACGCTCCAGCTGGGTCCCGGGGCTCGCGTCGACGACGATCACGAGGTCGTACAGCGGCGCAAGGCCGTTCTCCGCGAGCAGCGGCACGTCATGGACGACCACCGCGTCCTGCGAGGCCGTGCTCTCCAGTTCGGCGGAGCGGGCGCCGACCAGCGGGTGCACGATCGAGTTCAGTACGGCCAGCTTCTCCGGGTCGGCGAAGACGACCGAGCCCAGCTTCGGCCGGTCGAGGGAGCCGTCCGGTCCGAGGATCTCTTGGCCAAAAGCTTCAACGATCGCCGCCAGACCCGGAGTTCCCGGCTCCACCACCTCGCGGGCGATCTTGTCGGAGTCGATCAGCACGGCTCCGGATGCGACGAGGAGACGCGACACTTCACTTTTGCCGGCGCCGATTCCGCCGGTCAGGCCCACCTTCAGCATGCCCGGCAGCTTAGAGGGTCGCCTCCTGCCGATGCCTCCGGGCTACGAGACCGCCGATGACTCCCGGCTACGCGTCGCCCTCACGCTCCGCGAGGAAGCGCTCGAATTCCTGACCGATCTCGTCGGCCGACGGAATGTCCACGGGCTCGGCGAGCATGTTGCCGCGCGCGTCGCCGCCGGCCGCCGCGTCGTACTGGTGCTCAAGTCCCTGCACCAGGGCGACCAGCTCTTCGTCGCCCTCCTGGATCTGCCGGTCGATCTCGGTCTGGGTGCGGTGCGCCTCGGTGCGCAGGCCGTGCGCGACGCTCGGCAGCACGAGGCCCGTCGCGGCGGTGATCGCCTCGAGGACCGTCAGGGCGGCGTCCGGGTACGCGGAGCGGGCGATGTAGTGCGGGACGTGCGCGGCGACACCGAGCACGTCGTGGCCCGCCTCCAGGAGGCGGTACTCGACGAGCGACGCCGCGCTGCCGGGGACCTGCGCCTCGTCGAAGGGGCTGCGGTGCCCCGGAATCAGGTCGGTGCGGTTTCCGTGCGGCGTGAGGCCCACGGGGCGGGTGTGCGGCACGCCCATGGGGATGCCGTGGAAGTTCACCGCGAGGCGCACGCCGAGCCGCTCCACGATCTGCTCGGTCGCCGCCGCGAAACGCTCCCACTCGATGTCCGGCTCGGGCCCGGAGAGCAGCAGGAAGGGCGCGCCCGTGGCGTCCTGGAGCAGCCGCACGTCGAGCGTGGGCACCTCGTAGTCGGTCCAGCGGTCGCGCCGGAACGTGAGCAGCGGGCGCCGCGCGCGGTAGTCGACTAGCCGGTCGTGGTCGAAGCGCGCGACCACCTGACCGGGCAGGCTGTCCGTGAGCTTCTCGACGATCTGGTCGCCGGTCTCACCCGCGTCGATGTAGCCGTCGAAGTGGTAGAGCATGACAAGGCCGGCCGACTCCTGGGCGAGCGCCATGTCTACGACAGCGAGGCCCTTCGGCTCCCATTCGTACAAACCCTGCGGATCAAGCACGGTGACCGCTCCTCGCCCTCTTCGTCGTGACTCGTACAGCAGAACGCCGGCAGCGGCGTCGGCATTCCCTCCCGCGTCTCTTCACAGCGGCTTCTTGCAACACCCGTGGCCGGATGCCGAGTTCACGGCGGTCGGCCGAGCCACCCTCACGTGGCCCGGCTCACGCGGCCTGGTCCAGACCTTGACGCGGACATGACCCACCTCTACGTTCATATGCACACCCAGTGTTCATGTACAAGAACCGGAGGGTCACCCCACATGCGTATCCGACGCACCTTGCTCATCTCCGCGCTCGCCGCGACGGCCGCCACCGGAGGCCTGGCCGTCGCCGCCACCGCTTCCCCCGTGCCGGCAGCCGCCGGGACCATCGAGGTCTCCACGGCGGCCGAGCTCAAGTCCGCGCTGACCAGCGCCTCCCCCGGCGACACGATCCACCTCGCCGACGGCACGTACACCGGGAACTTCAAGACGAGTACCGCCGCGAGTTCAGGCGCCCGCATCACCCTGACCGGCTCGTCGAATGCGGTGCTCACGGCCGGCGGCGGATACGGCCTGCATCTGAACGGCGCCTCGTACTGGACGGTCAAGGGCGTGACCGTCACGGGCGGACAGAAGGGCATCATGATCGACTCCGCGAAGGGAGTCGTCGTGGACGCCGTCACCGTCCACGGCCTCGACATGGAGGGCGTGCACTTCCGGAAGTCGAGCAGCGGCGGCGTCATCAAGAACTCGAAGGTCTACGACACCGGCAACGACGGTCGCGGCATGGGAGAGGGCGTCTACGTAGGCAGCGCCAACACGCTCTCCGACAAGAGCGACGACGTACAGATCCTCGGGAACACGATCGGCCCGGACGTCGGGGGCGAGGCGATCGACCTCAAGGAGGGCACCACGGGCGGCAAGGTCTCGGGCAACACGTTCGACGGCAAGGGCCTGACCGGCAACAACTACGACGACTCGTGGATCGACGTGAAGGGCAACAACTACGTCATCGAGAACAACACCGGCAAGAACACCACGAACAACGGCTACGAGACCCACTCCCAGCAGTCCGGCTGGGGCTGCGGCACGGTGTTCCGCGGCAACAAGACGAACCTCTCCGGCTCGACGGGCGACAAGCAACTGGCGATCAACGTCACCAACTACAGCGCCAACTGCAAGACGACCGTCTACGCGAGCAACACGGTGACGGCGGGCAAGGGCCTGACGAACATCACGGTGACTCCGTAGGCGGGGCGTGCCCCGGCAGGGGCGCGGGGAACTGCGCGCCCAGCCCCCACCGGACCCGCACGAAAAAATCGGCCCCCGTACCCAAAAAAGAACTGCGGGCCCGCACCCCCGAAGGGATGCGGGCCCGCAGTCTTCAACTGCTACTACCGCCTAGGGGCGAGCCTCAGCTCTGGCCGCCCGCAAGCTTCTCGCGAAGAGCGGCAAGCGCCTCGTCCGACGCCAGGGCGCCGGAGTTGTCGTCCGACTCCGAGGAGTACGAACCGCCGCCGCCACCGCTGCCACCGGCAGCCGGGGCACCGGTCGAGGACGCGGGAGCCGCAGCGCCCTCGGCCTCGGCCTGGGCGTCCGCCTCGCGGGACTTGATGACCTGGGCCTGGTGCTGCTCGAAGCGCGTCTGCGCCTCGGCGTACTGGCCCTCCCAAGCCTCACGCTGGGTCTCGAAGCCCTCGAGCCAGTCGTTCGTCTCGGGGTCGAAGCCCTCGGGGTAGATGTAGTTGCCCTGGTCGTCGTAGGACGCGGCCATGCCGTACAGGGTCGGGTCGAACTCGACGGCCGACGGGTCGGCGCCGAAGGACTCGTTGGCCTGCTTCAGCGACAGCGAGATCCGGCGACGCTCGAGGTCGATGTCGATGACCTTGACGAAGATCTCGTCGTTGACCTGGACGACCTGCTCCGGGATCTCCACGTGGCGCTCGGCCAGCTCGGAGATGTGCACCAGGCCCTCGATGCCCTCGTCGACGCGCACGAACGCACCGAAGGGAACGAGCTTGGTGACCTTACCGGGAACAACCTGCCCGATCTGGTGCGTGCGGGCGAACTGCTGCCACGGGTCTTCCTGCGTCGCCTTGAGCGACAGGGACACGCGCTCGCGGTCCATGTCCACGTCGAGAACCTCGACGGTGACTTCCTGGCCGACCTCGACAACCTCGGAGGGGTGGTCGATGTGCTTCCAGGAAAGCTCGGAGACGTGCACGAGACCGTCGACGCCGCCGAGGTCCACGAACGCACCGAAGTTGACGATCGAGGAAACGACGCCGGAGCGGACCTGACCCTTCTGCAGGGTCGTGAGGAAGGTCTGGCGGACCTCGCTCTGGGTCTGCTCGAGCCAGGCACGGCGGGACAGGACCACGTTGTTGCGGTTCTTGTCCAGCTCGATGATCTTGGCCTCGAGCTCCTTGCCCACGTAGGGCTGGAGGTCGCGGACGCGGCGCATCTCGACGAGGGAAGCCGGAAGGAAGCCACGGAGGCCGATGTCGAGGATGAGACCACCCTTGACGACCTCGATGACGGTACCGGTGACGATGCCGTCTTCTTCCTTGATCTTCTCGATCGTGCCCCAGGCACGCTCGTACTGAGCGCGCTTCTTGGACAGGATCAGACGGCCTTCCTTGTCCTCCTTCTGGAGAACCAGGGCCTCGATCTCGTCACCAACCGCGACGACCTCGTTCGGGTCGACGTCGTGCTTGATGGAGAGCTCGCGGCTCGGGATGACGCCTTCGGTCTTGTAACCGATGTCGAGCAGGACCTCGTCCCGGTCGACCTTCACGATGACGCCGTCGACGATGTCGCCGTCGTTGAAGTACTTGATCGTCTCGTCGATCGCGGCGAGGAAGGCTTCCTCGTTACCGATGTCGTTGACCGCTACCTGCGGGGTGGTGGCGGTGGTCTCGGTGCTGCTCGTCATGTGGGTAAGGGCTCCGGTACGGACAGTGAGTCGTAGGTACTGCTAGCGCCGGAACCGATTTCGCTCTGAAGAAGCCGGACAGCCTTGGAAGCGCCGATTCTGTTTCCGGAGAAACGGAAGGCGCCTCGACAACCGAGGGGACATGCAACAGATGCGAGCGCATCCCGCTAGGTCTGAGGACGGCAGGCTCGCAGCGCAACTTGTAGCATACGGGGGCAGCCGGACAGGGTCAATGCGCGAAGGCGCACACCCAGGGGCGGAACGCCGCATACCCGGCACAAATGCTGTCGCATGAGGCCACACGGGCCGCACCGCGCCCTGTCGCGACCGCTTTTCGGACCGCCCCTGCACTGTCCCGCCGCGACGAGCCGCGACCAGCCAGACGGAAGAGTACGACGATGGAGCCGATCATCCAAGAGTCCGAGCTGCCCGAGACGCCCGAACCGGAAGCCACGCGCCGTGACGCCGGTGTCACCGAGAGCAGTCGCGCCAATCGTGGCTGGTGGGACAGGAACGCGGACGACTACCAGATCGAGCACGGCACCTTCCTGGGTGACGACCGGTTCGTGTGGGGTCCCGAAGGGCTCGACGAGGTGGAGGCCGAGCTCCTCGGTCCGCCCGAGGAGCTGGCGGGCAAGGACATCCTGGAGATCGGCGCGGGTGCGGCGCAGTGCTCACGCTGGCTCGCCTCGCAGGGCGCGCGTCCCGTCGCCCTTGACCTCTCCCACCGCCAGCTCCAGCACGCGCTGCGGATCGGCGGCGGGGTGCCGCTGGTGGAGGCGGACGCGGGGGCCCTGCCGTTCGCGGACAACAGCTTCGACCTCGTGTGCTCGGCCTACGGAGCGATGCCGTTCGTGGCCGACCCGGTGCGGGTCCTCAAGGACGTGCACCGCGTGCTGCGGCCCGGTGGGCGGTTCGTGTTCTCGGCGACGCATCCCATGCGGTGGGCCTTTCCCGACGAGCCCGGTCCCGAGGGTCTCTCGGTCGCGGCCTCGTACTTCGACCGCACTCCTTATGTAGAGCAGGACGAGGACGGGAACGCCGTCTACGTAGAGCACCACCGGACGATCGGTGACCGGGTACGGGACGTGGTGGCCGGAGGTTTCCGGCTGGTGGATCTGGTGGAGCCGGAGTGGCCCGCGTGGAACACGCAGGAGTGGGGCGGCTGGTCTCCGTTGCGCGGGAATCTGATCCCGGGGTCGGCGATCTTCGTCTGCGTACGAGACTGAGTGCGTGATCCGTCTCCGTAACGAAGCCCTGGACCTGCCCGTACGCAGTGCGCTGCCCGCGCTGCGTTCCGCTCTGGAGGGGCCTGGCGGCGCCGTGCTGTGCGCGCCTCCCGGTACGGGCAAGACGACGCTGGTGCCGCTGGCCCTGGCGGGGCTTCTCGGGGACGGCCCCGAACGTCGTGTGGTGGTCGCCGAGCCGCGGCGCATCGCAGCCAGGGCCGCCGCGCGACGGATGGCGTGGCTGCTCGGCGAGAAGGTCGGGGAGAGCGTCGGGTACACGGTGCGCGGCGAGCGCGTGGTGGGGCGCCACGCACGCGTGGAGGTCGTCACGACCGGTGTCCTGCTGCAGCGGCTCCAGCGGGACCAGGAGTTGACCGGCGTCGACGTGGTGATCATCGACGAGTGCCACGAGCGGCATCTCGACGCCGACACCGTGGCGGCGTTCCTGGTCGACGTACGGGCGGCGCTGCGGCCCGAGCTGCGCCTGGTGGCCGCGTCCGCGACGACGGACGCGCAGGGGTGGTCGCGGATCCTCGGGGACGCTCCGGTGGTGGAGGCGCGAGGCACCTCGCATCCGGTCGAGGTCGTCTGGGCGCCGCCGGCGCGTCCGGTGCGGCCGCCGCACGGGATGCGGGTGGATCCGGCGCTGCTGACGCATGTGGCGTCGGTGGTGCGGCGGGCGCTGGCCGAGCGGGAGGGGGACGTCCTGTGCTTCCTGCCGGGGGTCGGTGAGATCTCGCGTGTGGCGGGACAGCTGGGGGACGCGCCCGCCGAGGTGCTCCAGGTGCACGGGCGGGCGCCCGCGGCGGTGCAGGACGCGGTTCTTGCGGGCTCGGCGGACGGGCCCCGGCGGGTGGTGCTCGCGACTTCGGTGGCGGAGTCGTCCCTGACGGTGCCCGGAGTGCGGGTGGTCGTCGACGCGGGGCTCGCGCGTGAGCCGCGCGTGGACCACGCACGCGGGTTGAGCGCGCTGACGACCGTACGGGCTTCGCAGGCGGCGGGGCGGCAGCGGGCAGGGCGTGCGGGGCGTGAGGCGCCGGGGGCCGTGTACCGGTGCTGGGCGGAGGCGGAGGACGCCCGTCTGCCGCGCTTCCCGGCGCCGGAGATCAAGCTGGCGGACCTCTCCGCGTTCGCCCTGCAGACGGCCTGCTGGGGGGATCCTGACGCCTCCGGGCTCGCCCTGCTCGATCCACCGCCGGGCGGTGCGATGGCGGCGGCCCGGGGCGTCCTGACGGCGGTCGGCGCGGTGTCCCCTGAGTCGGGGCGGGTCACGGAGCGGGGCGCGCGGATGGCGCGGGTCGGCCTTCACCCCCGCCTGGCGCGGGCCCTGCTGGACGCGGCCCCGCTCGTGGGGGCGCGCCGTGCGGCGGAGGTGGTGGCCCTCCTCAGCGAGGAACCGCCGCGCGAGTACGGGGACGACCTCGCGGCGGCGTGGCGTGCCGCCCGGCGGGGCGGGGACGGGTACGCGGCGCGGTGGCGCACGGAGGTGCGGCGGCTTGCCGCTGCCGCGGAGGCCTCGGGGGGCGCGTCGGTCCCGGCGCCTTCAGTGCCCGCGCCTCCGGCGCGAGATGTCTCCCACCGGCCCACCCGAAACCCCGCATCAGGCAGACAGCAAGAGACGACAGCCAGTGGGGATGACCATGTCGCCGGGCTCGTCGCCGCCCTCGCCTTCCCGGAGCGCGTTGCCCGGGGGCGCGGAGACGGCACGTATCTCATGGTGAACGGGACCCGCGCCGAGGTGCGGACGGGGTCCGCGCTGACCGGCGCCGAGTGGATCGCCGTGGCCGTGGCCGACCGGCCGGTGGGCGCCGGGCACGCGCGCGTGCTGCTCGGCGGGCACATCGACGGGGACGTCGCCCGGAGCGCTGCCGCGTCCCTCTACGGCGAGGGGGACGAGGTCGCCTGGGCCGACGGCGATCTCGTCGCGCGGCACGTCGAGCGACTGGGGGCGGTGGAGCTGACGGTGCGCCCCATCAAGAAGCCCGCCCCCGCACTCGTACGGGAAGGGCTGCTCGCGGGCCTCAAAGAGGAAGGGACCTCGCTCCTGAACTGGTCGCAGGGCGCGCGGGAGCTGCGGGAACGGCTCGCCTTTCTGCACCGGCATCTCGGGGCGCCCTGGCCGGACGTGTCCGAAAGCGCCCTCCACGCGCGCGTGGACGAGTGGTTGGAGCCCGAGCTGTCCAAGGCACGGCGCCGGGCCGACCTGCGGCGCATCGAAGCGGGGCAGGCACTGGGCCGGCTTCTGCCGTGGGCGACCGGCGAGGCCACCCGCCTAGACGCGCTCGCCCCGGAGAGGGTGGCCGTGCCCAGTGGGTCAAGGATCCGGATCGACTACTCCGACCCCGAACAGCCCGTGCTCGCCGTGAAGCTGCAGGAGATGTTCGGGCTCGCCGAGACCCCCCGGATCGCGGACGGCGGCGTACCCCTGCTCGTCCACCTGCTGTCTCCCGCGGGGCGGCCCGCAGCCGTCACCGCCGATCTCGCGTCCTTCTGGCGGGACGGCTACCGCGCCGTGCGGGCGGAGCTGCGCGGGCGTTATCCGAAGCATCCGTGGCCGGAGGATCCCGCGGCCGCCGAGGCGACCCGGTTCACCAACGCGCGGCTCAGGCGTTGACCGGTTCCGGCTCGGGCGCCGCCGTTGCCTCCGGGTCGCCGGGCCTGCGGCTGCGGGCCTCCAGCCAGAGCGAGAGGGCGAGCAGGAGCAGGCCGAGGCCCAGGAAGCCCCAGGGGAGATAGGACGTCATGAGCAGGACCAGGACACGCTGGGACTTCACCAGGTCGACGGTGCTCTCGATGTAGTCCTCGCGCATCTTCACGTGCCCGGCGAAGACGGTGACCTTGTCGCGGCCCCCGAGGAGCGTGCCGCCGCGCAACTCGTTGCGCTGGATCTCCTCGCCGTAGACGGGAGCCCCGGTGGTGGGGTCGACCCAGAACTTGCGGACGGTGGTGTACCAGCGCGTGGTGCCGGTCTTGGCGAGGGACTCCGGAGTGATGCCCTTGACCGGCATGGTCTTGGGGAAGGGCACCTTGGTCCAGGGGATGGTCTGCTCGAAGTAGTAGACCTCCACGCCGCGGAACGTCTGCGTGCCCTTGTAGTGGATGGGCTTGGTGACGCGGGCCTGGGCGTCGAAGTACTCGTAGTCCCGCTTCTCGGTCAGGAAGGGCCACTTGAACTCGATGCCCTCGCGCTTGACAGGGTCCCCGTCGACCATCTCGCCGGTGGCGTGCACGGGCTCCTGGCTGTGTGCGTCGAAGATGTAGCGCTCGGGGATCTTGGAGACCATCTTTCCGTCGCCGTCCTGGACGTAGGAGAGGGCGTCCCAGACGACGACGTCGCGGTCGGCGCTCTTCTCGATCTTCTCCGACGCCTCCACGTTGCCCTTGAGCGTCTGCACGATGGTGACCTTGTCGATCTTCTTGGCCCGCATGGTGCCGTAGTCGATGAGGGTCGGGTTCTTCGCCTCGAGGACCGCCTCCTGGTACTGGCTCGGCGGGATCTTGGCGAGGCGCGGGAAGGCGTACCAGCGCATGAGCGGGGACATCGCCGTGAAGAACACGGCGAAGGCGAGCAGGATCAGGCTGGCCTTACGGCGCATCGCGGCGGCCCTCCCTACGGAGACGGGCGGTTGACGGTCAGGGGTGCTTGGGGACAGTGGTGAGCAGCGGCTCGGGCGACGTCTCGCCGGGCGGGGCGCCCATCGCCGTGATCGTCAGGACAAGGGCGAGGGCGACGGCAAGACCGGTCGCGGCGGCGATGAGAGCGCGCATGCGGATCCTCCCGGCATGAACTGACAGGGCGTCAGGGCTGGGGCACCGTAGCAACGCGGCGGCCAGATGAGAACACGTTGCACACACACGAACGCCCCTGCGCCGGGCGGGCGCAGGGGCGTTGCGTACGGGGCGTGCGTGGCGGCACGCGGGGCGGGTCCGGCGGGGCGGGTCCGGCAGGGCGGGTCCGCGGCTAGGCCGCGGGAGCCGCCACCTTCAGTTCGACCGTGAGCGTCGCGCCGCCCGCGGTGGTGATGCGCAGGACGTACGTGCCCGCGGCGTCGTCGGCGTACATCTTGGGGAGCTTGAGCAGGCCGTTCGCGTCCGTCTTGAGGGCCTTGAGGGTGCGGACCGGCTTGCCGTCCGCGTCCTTGAAGTACGGGCCCTTGTCGTTGGCCGTGGCGTCGGTCGCCGACTTGACCATGGTGGCGGTGGCCGCGACGCGGTCGGCGACCTTCCCCTTGTAGGTCGCCTTGACCTCCACCTGGTCGGCGAACTCCTTGCCCGGCTCGCAGGTCAGCGCCTTGTCGCTGGTCCTGACGAGATCGTCGGCCTGCCGTGCGGTGACCGTCGCCTTGTAGCCGAGGCCGGGCAGCGAGCGGCCGACGACCGTGGCGCGGACCGTGAACTCGCCCGTCTTCTCGCCCGCCCCGATCACCGGGGCGGTGGCCCTGCCCGACGCGCTCGTGGTGACGGTCGCGCTGGTGGCGCCGCCCGGGAAGCGCGCGTCGGTGTCACCGACGATCGTGAACTTCACCTTGGCCTTGGCCACACCCGAGCCCGAAGCGGACTCCGTGCGCACCTGGACGCGCTCGGCGAAGGCGTCGCCCGCCGTCGCGGAGAGCTTGCCGGTGCCGGCGTCCTCCAGGCTCTTGACCCGGTCGGTGGGCGAGGGGGTGGGGTCAGGGCTCTCGGAGCCGCCGCCGCTCGACGGGGGCGGCGTGGTCGGTTCGCCGCTGCCGCCGCCGTTGCCGGGCTTGGACGGCTTGGTCGGCTTGTCGGTGCCGGGCTTGGACGGCGAGGGCGAGGGCGAGTTGGTCGCCGGGGGCGTGGGGCTCGGGCTGATGGTCGGGCCGTTGCCGTCGCTGCGGTCGCCCGGCAGGTCGCCGGTGCCGTCGGGGATCTCGTGCGCGCCCCTGCGGAAGGTCTCCAGCCACGTCAGGACGAGGTTCAGATAGTCGGTGGAGTGGTTGTAGCTGAGGATCGCCTTGTGCAGATCGGCCTCGACGGACAGGTCGCGGTCGCTCGCGCAGAGGTAGTGCCCGGCGGCGAGCGCGGCGTCGTAGACGTTCTGCGGGTCCTTCTTGCCGTCTCCGTTGCCGTCCTGCGCCCAGGTTTCCCACGTCGAGGGGATGAACTGCATGGGGCCGACCGCGCGGTCGTGCGTCTTGTCGCCGTCGTACACGCCGTTGTCGGTGTCGGTGATCTTCGCGAAGCCGTTGCCGTTGAGGGCCGGACCGCGGATGTCCTTGATCGCCGTGCCGTTCGCGTCCACGCGACCGCCGCGGGCCTGACCCGACTCGACCTGACCTATCGCGGCGAGCAGCTCCCAGGGGAGGTTGCAGCCCGGCTTGGTGGTGCCCAGGGAATCCGCGGCCTTCTTGTACGCGTCGAGGACGGTGGCCGGGAGCTCCGACTTGGCGTCACTGCCGCCGCCGGGCGCTCCGGTCGGCGGGACCGGGCTCTTCAGTTCCGGCAGATCGGTGTAATAGGGGGAGTTGCCGGTCGCCGAGTCCTCGGCCGACGGTGTGCTGCCGGAGGCTCCCGCCCGCTCGTCGCGAGGGATGTCCGTCACGCCCGGGGCCTGGGACGCGGCGAGCGCCGCCACCGCCGCCGCGGCCACCGCGGTGGTCACCGCTCCCCTGCGCAACCGCCTGCCGAATACCGCCGCCATGACCGTGGACCCCTCCCGTGGACGACTGTGTGTGCCACCGCCCGCTCTGCACTACTCCCCGTAGCACTTCTCCCCGGCGGGCCGACTCAGGCGACACTACGACAACTTCCGGCGCCCAGACACCCGTTCGTGCCCCATTTTCACCGGTTGGCCGTGTCCTGTCGGCCCCCGTACAAGAGTCACAAACGCCGGACGGACTGGATAGCTCCAGCCCGCCCGGCGTTTGTAGTTCCAGCGCGCCCGGCGTTTTGGTTCCAGCCCGCCCGGGCGTCTGTTCCAGCCCGTCCGGCGTTTGAGGACGAACCCGGCGAAGCCGGTGACTCTCCGGGGCACACACATCCGGGGGCACAAAGAAAACTGCTCAAGCCAGACGCAGTCAGTGCGCAGCCGACTCCCAGTCCGCGCCCACGCCCACCGAGACGTCCAGCGGAGCCCTCAGCGACACCGCGCCCGCCATCTCGTGGCGGACGAGCTTCTCCACCTCGGCGCGCTCGCCCGGAGCGATCTCCAGGACGATTTCGTCGTGGACCTGAAGCAGCATGCGCGATGCGAGCTTCGCCTCGGTCAGCGCGCGGTGCACGTTCAGCATGGCGATCTTGACGATGTCCGCGGCCGTGCCCTGGATGGGCGCGTTCAGGGCCATCCGCTCGGCCATCTCGCGGCGCTGGCGGTTGTCGCTGTTGAGGTCGGGGAGATACCGGCGGCGGCCCAGCATCGTCTCCGTGTACCCCGTCGCGCGGGCCTCGTCGACGGCTCGGCGCAGATAGTCGCGTACGCCGCCGAACCGCTCGAAGTAGGTGTCCATCAGCGCACGGGCCTCGCCCGCCTCGATGTTCAGCTGCTGGGAGAGGCCGAACGCGGAGAGGCCGTACGCCAGGCCGTACGACATGGCCTTGATCTTGCGGCGCATCTCGGCGTCGACGGCGGAACCTTCCACGCCGAACACCTGGGAGGCCACGGTCGTGTGCAGGTCCTCGCCCGACTCGAAGGCCTCCAGGAGGCCCTCGTCCTCGGAGAGGTGGGCCATCACGCGCAGTTCGATCTGGCTGTAGTCCGCGGTCATCAGGGACTCGAAGCCCTCGCCGACCACGAAGCCGCGGCGGATCGCGCGGCCCTCGTCCGTGCGGACCGGGATGTTCTGGAGGTTCGGTTCCGTGGAGGAGAGGCGGCCCGTGGCCGCGACCGTCTGGTTGAACGTGGTGTGGATGCGGCCGTCCGCGGCGATCGACTTGATCAGCCCCTCGACCGTGACGCGCAGCTTCGCCTGCTCGCGGTGGCGCAGCATGATGACCGGCAGTTCGTTCTCGGTCTGGGCCGCGAGCCAGGCCAGGGCGTCCGCGTCCGTGGTGTACCCGGTCTTGGTCTTCTTCGTCTTGGGGAGGTTCAGCTCGCCGAAGAGGACTTCCTGGAGCTGCTTGGGCGAGCCGAGGTTGAACTCGTGGCCCGCCGCCTCGTGCGCCTCCTTCACCGCCTGCTGCACCGCGCCCGCGAACTGCTGCTCCATCGCCTCCAGATGGGCGCGGTCCGCCGCGATGCCGTGCCGCTCCAGGCGGGCAAGGAGGGTGGACGTCGGCAGTTCGATGTCCGTCAGGAGATTGCCCGCGCCCACCTCCGGCAGCTTCTCGCCGAAGGCCGCGCCCAGGTCGAGGATCGTGCGGGCCTGCGACATCAGCGCGTCGGCCTCGGCCCGGTCGTCCTCTTCCGTACCGAAGGCGAGCTGTCCGCCGTCGGTCGCCGATGCGGGGGCCAGCTCACGGCCCAGGTACTCCAGGGACAGGGCGTCCAGGGCGAAGGAGCGGCGGCCGGGCTTGACGAGGTATGCGGCGAGGGCGGTGTCCATGGTGACGCCGTCCACGGTCCAGCCGTGCTCCGGGAAGACCCGCATCGTGGCCTTGGCGTTGTGCAGGACCTTGGGCTTGTCGGGGTCGGCGATCCAGGCCGCGAAGGCGTTCTCGTCGGCCTCGTCCAGGCGGGACGGGTCGAACCAGGCCGCGGCTCCCCCGGCCGCCGCGAGGGCGACCTCGGTCACCGAGCCCGTGCCGAGCTGCCAGGTGTCGACCGTGGCGACGCCGAGGACCGCCTTGCCGTGCTCGGCGAGCCACGGCGCGACCTCACCGGCGCCGAGCACCGAGCCGTCCAGCTCCACGCCCGGCTCGGCCGGGGTCTGCTCGGCCTCCTCGGCGCCGGGGTCGACGGCCAGGAGACGCTCGCGCAGCGAGGGGTTACGGATCTCCAGGGTGTCCAGGACCATGGCGAGGGCCGTGCGGTCGTACGGAGCGCGCTCCAGGTCGCCGACGACCTTGGGGAGCTCGACGTCGCGCACCATCTCCGTGAGGCGGCGGTTCAGCTTCACCGCGTCCAGGTGGTCGCGGAAGTTCTGGCCGGCCTTGCCCTTGACCTCTTCGGCACGCTCGACGAGGTCGGCGAAGGAACCGAATTGGTTGATCCACTTCGCGGCGGTCTTCTCGCCCACTCCGGGGATGCCGGGGAGGTTGTCCGACGGGTCGCCGCGCAGGGCCGCGAAGTCGGGATACTGGCTGGGCGTGAGGCCGTACTTCTCCTCGACCTTCTCCGGCGTGAAGCGCGTCAGCTCGGAGACGCCCTTCGTGGGATACAGCACCGTCACGTGGTCGGTGATCAGCTGGAAGGAGTCGCGGTCGCCGGTGACGATCAGGACGTCGAAGCCGGCCGCCTCCGCCTGCGTGGCGAGCGTGGCGATGACGTCGTCCGCCTCGAAGCCGTCCACCGCGAAGCGCACCGCGTTCATCGCGTCGAGCACCTCGCCGATCAGCTCGACCTGGCCCTTGAACTCGTCCGGGGTCTTGGAGCGGTTCGCCTTGTACTCCGGGAACTCGGTGGAGCGCCACGTCTTGCGCGAGACGTCGAAGGCCACCGCGAAGTGCGTGGGCGCTTCGTCGCGCAGCGTGTTCGCCAGCATCGACGCGAAGCCGTAGATCGCGTTCGTCGGCTGGCCCGTCGCGGTCGTGAAGTTCTCCGCGGGCAGCGCGAAGAACGCCCGGTAGGCCAGGGAGTGCCCGTCCATGAGGAGCAGGCGCGGACGCTGCTCGCCACTCGGCTTCGTCGCGGTCTCGGACTTCTTCTTCGCTGCTTTTTCTGCCACGTCCCCGATCCTGCCACGCCCCACTGACACTCAGGCCCAACCCTTACCCGCGGCCGCGCTGTCACTGCCGCGTGGGAGGATCGGAGGCGTACCTCACGCACGTGCTCGAAGGGGAGCCGATCATGGCAAGGAAGTCGCCCAAGGGTGATCCGGTCCAGGACGCGCCGCAGGTCGCCGAGGTGCAGCATGCCGCGGCGGGGCTTCCCGCCATCGGGCACACGCTGCGCATCGCCCAGCAGCAGATGGGCGTGCGGCGCACGGCGCTGACTTTGCTCCGGGTCAATCAGAAGGACGGCTTCGACTGCCCCGGCTGCGCCTGGCCCGAGCCGGAGCACCGACACAAGGCGGAGTTCTGCGAGAACGGCGCGAAGGCGGTCGCCGAGGAAGCCACCCTGCGCCGCGTCACCCCCGACTTCTTCGCCGCGCACCCCGTGGCCGACCTCGCGACCCGCAGTGGGTACTGGCTGGGTCAGCAGGGCCGCCTCACCCACCCGATGTATCTGGCGGAGGGTGCCGAGCGCTATGAACCCGTCCCCTGGGAGCGGGCCTTCGACATCATCGGCGAGGAACTGGCCGAGCTGGACAGCCCGGACGAATCCGTTTATTACACCTCGGGCCGCACGAGCAACGAAGCGGCGTTCCTGTATCAGCTGTTCGCCCGCGAGCTGGGCACGAACAACCTGCCCGACTGCTCGAACATGTGCCACGAGTCGTCCGGCTCCGCCCTCACGGAGACCATCGGCATCGGCAAGGGCAGCGTCCTCCTGGAGGACCTGTACAAGTCGGATCTGATCATCGTCGCGGGGCAGAACCCGGGCACGAACCATCCGCGCATGCTCTCCGCCCTGGAGAAGGCGAAGAACAACGGCGCGAAGATCATCACGGTCAATCCGCTGCCCGAGGCCGGCCTGGAGCGCTTCAAGAATCCGCAGACCCCGCAGGGCATGCTCAAGGGCACCGCCCTCACCGACCTGTTCCTGCAGATCCGCCTCGGCGGCGACCAGGCCCTGTTCCGGCTCCTGAACAAGCTCATCCTGGAGACGGACGGCGCGGTCGACGAGGAGTTCGTCCGCGAGCACACCCACGGGTACGAGGACTTCACCGAGGCGGCGCGCACGGCCGACTGGGACGAGACCCTCGCGGCCACCGGGCTCGATCGCGCCGGCATCGAGGAAGCCCTCGCCATGGTGCTCGCCTCCGAGCGCACCGTCGTGTGCTGGGCGATGGGCCTGACCCAGCACAAGCACGCCGTGCCGACCATCCGCGAAGTGGTCAACTTCCTGCTGCTGCGCGGCAACATCGGCCGCCCCGGCGCGGGCGTGTGCCCGGTGCGCGGCCACTCGAACGTGCAGGGCGACCGCACGATGGGCATCTTCGAGCGGCCCGCCCCGGCCTTCCTCGACGCCCTGGAGAAGGAGTTCGGCTTCGCGCCGCCGCGCGAGCACGGCCTGGACGTCGTCCGCGCGATCGAGGCGCTGCGGGACGGCAAGGCGAAGGTGTTCTTCGCGATGGGCGGCAATTTCGTGGCGGCCTCGCCCGACACGGAGGTGACGGAGGCGGCGATGCGCAAGGCCCGCCTGACCGTCCACGTGTCGACGAAGCTGAACCGCTCGCACGCCGTCACGGGTGCGCGTGCGCTGATCCTGCCGACGCTCGGCCGCACCGAGCGGGACCTCCAGGGCAGCGGCGAGCAGTTCGTGACCGTCGAGGACTCCATGGGCATGGTGCACGCCTCGCGCGGCCGCCTGGAGCCCGCGAGCCCGCAGCTGCTCTCCGAGCCCGCGATCGTGTGCCGCCTCGCCCGCCGCGTCCTGGGTCCCGAATCGGCCACGCCCTGGGAGGAGTTCGAGAAGGACTACGCCACGGTGCGCGACCGCATCGCGCGCGTGATCCCCGGCTTCGAGGACTTCAACGCCAGGGTGGCCGACCCCGCGGGCTTCGCCCTGCCGCACGCCCCGCGCGACGAGCGCCGCTTCCCCACGGCCACCGGCAAGGCCAACTTCACCGCGGCGCCCGTCGAGTTCCCCGCCCTGCCGAAGGGGCGTCTGCTGCTCCAGACGCTGCGCTCGCACGATCAGTACAACACCACGATCTACGGCCTCGACGACCGCTACCGCGGCATCAAGAACGGCCGCCGGGTCGTCCTGGTCAACCCCGACGACGCCCGCGAGCTGAACCTCGCCGACGGGTCGTACGCCGACCTGGTGAGCGAGTGGAAGGACGGCGTCGAGCGGCGCGCGCCCGGCTTCCGGATCGTGCACTATCCGACGGCCCGGGGCTGTGCGGCGGCGTACTACCCGGAGACGAACGTGCTGATCCCGCTGGATGCCACGGCCGACACCAGCAACACCCCCGCCAGCAAGTCCGTCGTCGTCCGCCTGGAACAATCGGGTACCGACTGAGCGTTCGCTCAGCGACTGGTGAGGACGACGAACGGAGCCGGGCCCATGGGCGAGCAGCACAGCGTGAAGTTCCCGCAAGAGGTCATCGACGAGTACGCGGCGCTCGGCATCGACCTGCCCGCCCTGTTCTCCGCGGGCGATCTGGGCACCCGGATGGGCGTCCAGATCGTCGAGGCCTCCGCCGACCGCGTCGTGGGCACCATGCCGGTCGAGGGCAACACCCAGCCGTACGGCCTGCTGCACGGCGGCGCGTCCGCCGTCCTCGCCGAGACCCTCGGTTCGGTCGGCTCGATGCTGCACGGCGGCAGCAAGAAGCTCGCCGTCGGCGTCGACCTGAACTGCACGCACCACCGCGGCGCGCGTTCGGGCCTGGTCACCGGTGTGGCGACGCCCGTGCACCGGGGCCGCTCGACGGCGACGTACGAGATCGTCATCACCGACGAGCAGGACAAGCGGGTGTGCACCGCGCGGCTGACCTGCCTGCTGCGCGACGTGGAGCCCAACGGCTCTGCCGGATAAGGCGGTCGGGTGCGGCGCGCCCTCTCAGGGCCCGGGTGCGCCGCACTCATTGTCGGAGCGTGAGGCTCCGGTCTAGCGTCTGTGCATGAGGCACCGGAAACAGCTCTGTGCGCTCGCCCTCACCGCCTCCCTGGCCGCCGCCCCCGCCATCACCGGATGCGACGGCTCCGCTCCCGCCGACGAGGCCCGCAGCGAGTCCCCCTCCCCCGCCACCACGCCCCCCGAGGACCTCTGCACGACCCTGATCACCAAGTGGGGGCGGCAGATCTACGACGCGGGCAAGGAGACCTACGGCGACTACCAGTCGATGGGCCTCTCCAACGGGCAGTACATGATCCTGCGGGACACCCTCGATCTGGCCCGCGCCGAGCGCGAGCGCCACGGGGCGGACGCGGGACGGAAGTTGCTCACCCGTGAGGCCCGCGAGCGGTGCGAGAAGCGCTACCGCCACGGGGAGCCGAGCGGCGGGCCGTGGGTGTGAACGCCATCGGCCCCATCGAGCCCGGCGACAACACCTACGAGACCCGCGCCGCCACCGCTGACGAGATCGAGGCGCACCCGGCCGGACCCCGCCCGCTGCTCGCCCGGCGCCTCACGCGACGCCTCACCCGGCACCGGAGGACCGTCCTGGCCCTCGCCACGGCCGCGGTCGTCGGGGCCGCCGGGCTCAGCCTCTACCTGACCCGCCCGCGGCCTCCGGAGCCGCCGCCACCGCTCTATCCGTCGCAGACCGTGTCCGTGACATACCGGGGCGAGATGACGCAGCCGCGGGCGGGCGAGAGCACGTTCAGCTTCTCCGTCAGCATCGGCCAGGACTCGGGGCCGCCGGTGTCCGTCAGACGGATCGCACAGCCGACAACAGCGCTTTCGGTCACTGCCGCCCCTGATACCCCATTCACGGTGGAAACGGGAAGCCCCCGTACGGCACGTATCACCATGCACATTCGCGAATGTGGAAATGTGCAGCGGAATGCCGGACTCCCTTTCCTGATCGTAACGCTGCGTAATGCGCGCGCAATGCAGATACAGAGCTTCATCCTCGGCTCGGAGTACGCAAAGGATCTTTCGGAGGCCCTGACAGCCGCATGCCCCCCGAACACTGATGTCATGAGTAAAACACCCTGACAGTCCTGCAAGTTCTCAGCATGCGGGATACGCCGAAGATGGCCTATTCCGGCACAACCGCCCCCTGAGTTCCAGCCCGGAATACTCCGTGGCATAACAAGAGCGTCACACCTTTGGCCTGACCACTCCACCTGGAACAAAGCGCGCCTTAGAGTCACGGCCAGTCACCGCGCCCACCGGATTCCTGTCAGTTCGGTTCTGCGCTCGACCCGGCCCACCCAACAGGGGACGGCCGTGCCAGGGGAAAGGACTGATCGTGCGTCAACGTTCGCTCATAGCCATCACCGCTGCACTCACCGCGGGGGCACTCACCCTCACCGCCTGTGGCTCACGCGACGACAAGGACAAGGAAGAAGCCGGGGGCGGCACCACCGTGGTCATCGGCGTCGACGCGCCACTGACCGGCGACTTGTCCGCGCTGGGCCTCGGTATCCGCAACTCCGTGGATCTCGCCGCCAAGCAGGCCAACGAGAAGAAGTACGTCGACGGCATCACCTTCAAGGTGGAGTCCGCCGACGACCAGGGGCAGCCCGCGTCGGGCCAGACCAACGCGACCAAGTTCGTCGCGAACAAGGACATCCTCGGCGCCGTCGGCCCCCTGAACTCCTCCGTCGGCGAGTCGATGCAGAAGGTCTTCGACGACGCGAAGCTCGTCCAGGTCTCCCCCGCCAACACCAACCCGGCCATGACCCAGGGCCAGGACTGGAACGGCGGCAAGAAGGTACGCCCGTACAAGGCCTACTTCCGTACGGCCACCACGGACGCCATCCAGGGCCCGTTCGCCGCGCAGTACCTGTTCAACGAGGCCAAGAAGAAGAAGGTCTTCGTCGTCGACGACAAGAAGACCTACGGTGCCGGTCTGGCCGCCACCTTCAAGGACGAGTTCACCAAGCTCGGCGGCAAGGTCGCCGGCACCGAGCACGTGAACCCGGACACCAAGGACTTCGGCGCCGTCGCCACCAAGATCAAGAACTCGGACGCGGACGTCGTCTACTACGGCGGCGAGTACCCCGCGGCGGGCCCGCTCAGCAAGCAGATGAAGAAGGCCGGGGCCAAGATCCCGCTCGTCGGCGGTGACGGCATCTACAGCGCCGACTTCGTCAAGCTCGCCGGCAAGGAGGGCAAGGGCGACTACGCCACGTCCGTCGGCCAGCCCGTCGAAGAGCTGCCCTCGGCCAAGGAGTTCATCGCGAACTACAAGAAGGCCGGCTACAAGGAGGCCTACGAGGCCTACGGCGGCTACTCGTACGACTCGGCCTGGGCGATCATCGAAGCGGTCAAGAAGGTCGTCGAGGACAACGACGGCAAGGTGCCCGACGACGCTCGCGCCAAGATCGTCGAGGCCATGCAGGGCGTCTCGTTCGACGGTGTGACCGGCAAGGTCTCCTTCGACGAGTACGGCGACGCGACCAACAAGCAGCTCACCGTGTACCAGGTGAAGTCCACCGAGGACCCGACCAAGGGCTGGAAGCCGGTCAAGTCCGGCACCTTCACCGGCTGATCCAACCCCGCAGCCAACGACACCACCGCGCGGGGCGCTGCCTCTGCAG